>JBEHXY010000033.1:0-16787 GCA_048498455.1 Planctomycetota bacterium
CGGCACGTGCGTACGTACTCGCTGCTCACCCGCTGCATGTCCCCTTTTTTCCAGTCGCGCGGGGCGATCAAGGGGGGCTTGCGCGACCTCGGCCTGCCAGTGATGCCGCGGGTGCCATGGCTGAGGCGCCAGATGGTGCTGACGATGTCCGGGCTGCGGGCGGGACTGTGGGGCGGGCGGCTGGCGGTTCCGCAGCGGGGCGGCGGCAGCGGGGCAGCGGCGGGCGAGGGCGGTGTGATACACTAAGGCCATGTCGACGTTGCCTTATGCTTCTCCGAGTCCGCTGGCGGTGCACGGGGATGTGTTTCAGGCGGGGGAGGTGCTCGTTGTGCGGCACAACACGGTGCTGCCACCGTTCTGCATCCTGTGCAACGGGGCGGCGGAGGCGGGCCAGGCGGTGCGGCTCACCTTCACGTGGGATCCTTCCTTCAAGATGACGCAGGAATCGACGCTGCACCTGCGGCAGACGGCGGTGATCCACGCGCACCTGTGCAGCGCCCACCTGCGGTCGTGGCGGACGGGGCGGCTGGCGGGGCTGGCGGGAATCGGGGGAAGCGCCCTGCTGCTGGTGGTCTCGGGCACAGTGGCGGGGGTTTCGGAGCTCTCGGCGGTCCCGCGGTACACGCCGCTGGGGATCGCGGGGATGCTGACGGCGCTGGTGCTGCTGACACTGTCGATGTTTCTGCTGGCGCTCAAGACGCGGACGCTTTCGTGCCGGAAGATCGACGCCACGTATGTGCACCTGGAGAACGCGCACCCGGATTTCCTGGCGGCGCTGCCGCCGATGCCCACGTGAGAGGCGGCGTGAGAGGGGGCGGGGGCCGCGGGGAGTGTTGCAAAACGGCGCGATGGCGTATCCTGTCGGCGATGAAGATCGCGCTGGTTCCCAATCCCAACAAGGCGGACGCGGTGGCGGCGGCGACGCGGCTGCTGACGCTGCTGCATCCCCGGCAGGACATCCAGGCGACGGTGCTGCTGGCGCCGTCGCACGAGGAGCTCTCGGGCTCCCGGCCGGACCTCATCGTCGTGCTGGGCGGGGATGGCTCGATCCTTGCGACAGCCCAATCGCTGGGCGAGATCAACGCGCCGGTGGCGGGGATCAATTTCGGCAAGCTCGGTTACCTGGCGGCCTTTTCGCTCGACCAGTTCCTGCACCACCTCGATGCCCTGCTGGAGGGCCGGCTGCCTTCGACCCGGCGGCTGATGCTCAAAGCGTCGATCTACAAGCGGCCGCGCGAAGGGGTGCTTCGCCCCGAGGAGCTGCGCGGCCTGCCCTGCCGCGTCGGCGGGCTGGCGCTCAACGACGTGGTCATCAATGCCGGCGATCCCTTCCGCATGGTGGAACTGACGGTGCAGATCGACGGCCATGCGACGACGACCTTCCGCTCCGATGGCGTGATCGTGTCCACCGCCTCGGGCTCCACCGGATACAACCTCTCGGCGGGCGGGCCGCTGCTCTCGCCGGATGTCGAGGCGATGGTGCTCACGCCGATCTGCCCGCACAGTTTGTCGTTCCGGCCGGTGGTCCTGTCGGCGGCGTCGACGGTGCTGATCCTTCCGTGCCGCCTGAACCCGGGCTCCAAGGTGACCTTCGACGGGCAGATGACCCACCCGATCGGGGACGACGAAGTGCTGATGATCCAGCGTTCACCGACGCCGCTGACGCTGCTGGAGAATCCCGGGGTGACCCACTGGCAGATGCTGGCGCGGAAGCTGCATTGGGCGCAGAACCCGCGGCAATGATCGGGATGGAAGGCATGGGGCAAGCAATGACGGGCGGGCGGGGATCGATTCTGAGTTTCGCGGAGTGAGTATGTCGCATATCTATCCGGTACCTCCAGGGACAACCGCGGGTGCGGGCGGGGCGGCGGGCGGCGCGGGCGGGACGCCGCCGGCGGTGGCCTCTCCACGCCACGTGACGGTGACGGCGGTGCAGTGGCCGAACCTGTTTGAATTCATGCACATTTTCCGCGGGTTCCGGCTGGCGATTAACCCGGCGAAGATTTTTCTGGCGTTGATGGCGATCCTGCTGCTCTACAGCGCCGGGCGGCTGTTCGATTTCGTGTGGGGGCCGCAGGTGTTTCCGCGCGAGATCGAGACCTACCAGGACACGCGGGCCGACGAGTTCGGGCGGCTGCGCGAGGTGCGCCTCTCCAGCCAGAGGCAGTCGCTGCAGGAAATGCTGCGGCGGGCGGCGATCCAGGACAAGGAGATGCCCCTGGACCAGGTGTCGGCCGCGGCGGAGGACCCGCGCGCCGCGTACCGGCTGCTGCGTGCCTCCTACGAGCGTCGTTTTCATGCGGAGGTCGACACCGCCCATGCCAGCCGCGTGGAAGCGGAGAAAGGCACGCCGGATCTGCGGCTGCCCGCCGGCACCCCGACGCCGGCGGAGCGCGAACAGCAGGAGCGCGCCGATGCCGCCAACCGGCTGATGGGCAACATCCACAGCGCCCGGGCGGTGACGGGCACCGGCATCTTCGATGCGTTCCTGGCCTACGAGCTCCGGCAGTTTGACCTGCTGATCGACAACACGCTTTCCTTCGTGCGCGTCTCGCCGGTGCGTCCCGATGTCGAGGCCGGCGGCGAAGTGGGGGCGCGGTCCGCCGATCCGGATGCGGCCGCCGTTTCAGGATCGCTGTTCTCGAAAAACCCCGACCGGCTGTGGCGCTCCGACACGGTCGCGGGCTGCCTGGCCAACATGACCATGACTGCCCCCAAGTGGCTCTTCACCGCAACCGCCCCCATGCAGTACCGGCCCGCCGATGCCGAGACCTGGGGCGGCTGGTCCAAAATGATGGCCTACCGCGGGGGCTACCTGGCGTCGCTGCTGGCGCTGGCGGTCTTCTCGCTGGTGGTGGTGGCGTTCACCGGCGCGGTGATCTCGCGGCTCTCGGCGCTGGAACTCGCCGGTGTGGAACGGGCGCCCCTCGCCGAGGTTTATCGCTTCGCCGGTCGTCGCCTGTGGACCTTCATCAAGGCCCCCGTGGCCCCCTTCGTCATCCTGTTCGCCATCGGCGTGGTGGTGGCGGCCGTGGCGCTGGTCGGGGCGATTCCCTATATCGGCGAGATTCTGCTGGGCGCCGTTTTCGTGCTCTTCCTGGCCGCGGGCTTTGTGCTGATGCTCCTGCTGCTGGGTATTCTTGGCGGGTTCAACCTGTTGTATCCCACGCTGGCGGTCGAAGGGGCCGACGCTTTCGACGCCATGTCCCGGGCCTTCGCCTACGTCTACGCCCGCCCCTGGCGGCTGATGATCTACACCAGCCTCTCGCTGATCTATGGGGTCATCACCCTGCTGTTTGTCTCCTTTGCCATTTACCTGCTGCTGCTGCTGACCCACACCTTTGCCGGCTGGGGCACCTCGCTGCTGGGCTACAACCACGGCGTGTATTCCGGCGTGCCGAAGCTCGACACGCTGTGGCCCGCGCCGGCGTTCCTGCAACTGGTTTCGCCGATCAACTGGTGGGCGATGAACTGGTCGGAGTACCTCGGGGCGATGCTGCTGCACTTCTGGCTGTTCCTGCTGATCTCCTGCACCGGCGCGTACGTGACCTCCTATTACTTTTCCTCGCACACGATCCTGTACCTGCTGCTGCGGCGCTCGGTGGATGCTCAGCCGTTGACCGAGGTGTACATGGAAACGCCCGAGCTGCCCGCCGCCCCGCCCGCCGCCGCACGGGAAGCGCCCGCGTCCGCACCGGAACCCCCCGGGCCTCCCGCCACCAGCCCCTGAGGCGCCCGAAGAACGCGCGATGCCTTTCGTCAGCGTCGCGCGGCAGCTATAATGCCCGTCCGTCGCCGGAGTGGCGGAATTGGCAGACGCGCTGGACTCAAAATCCTGTGCCCTTACGGGCGTGTGGGTTCGACCCCCTCCTCCGGCAATCCCCCCGATCGTTCAGGCCTAGCCTGCGTTCGGGGGTTTTCGTTTTTGCAGCGCGCGGAGCGGGAACGCTGCATCCACGCCGCGCCCTGCTCCCGGCGCGCGTTCCTTTTTGTAAATGGCACGCTCCAGCGGGTTTGTGCCCTTGTGCGGCGTCAATTTTTCCGGGCCGCGGTGAATCTGTCCGCGGCGCCGCGCCGCCTCCCCTGGTCATGTCCCGCTCGATAGAAATTTCCATGGTTGAGCGGTGAGTGGTGCGCAATTTGTAAAACCTTCCCCGGTTTTCCAACCGCTCCCGCGATTTCACTCGACAGTCTTGGGTTTCGGTGAGGTTCATCCCCTCTGCGGATGAGCTGCAGGCCGGTGGAAGCCACGCAGTAACCGCCGCCCCCCCGCGCGGCGTTCCTGAGGAGTACCCCGCGATGTGGCCATCGGTCAGTGTTCTCATGCCGGTGTACAACACCGCGCCGTACGTCGGCCAGGCGATCGACAGCATCCTCTGCCAGACGTTCAGCAACTTCGAAATGGTGATCATCGACGACGGGTCCAGCGACGATTCGCTCCAGGTGCTGCGCGCCCTGGCGCGCCGCGATCGCCGCATCCGCCTCATCGCCCGCCCCAACAAGGGGCTCGTCAACACGCGCAACGAGCTCCTGCACGAAGCCCGCGGCGAGCTCATCGCCTGGGCCGATTCGGATGACCGTTACAGCGATTCGCGCCTGCTCAAGCAGGTGCAGCGTTTCGAACGCGAGCCCGAACTCGTCGCCCTGGGCTCACGCTGGCAGATGGTGGATTCCGCCGGCCTGCCCATCCACACCTTCGGCTTCCCCGAGCGCCATGACGACATCGTGCGCATGATGATGGACCTCGACAACGCCATGTGGTTTCCCACCGTGATGATGCGCCGCGATGTGGCGATCGCGGTGGGGGGGTTCCGCCACCCCTTCGTGATTGCCGAGGACTATGACCTGCACCTGCGGATGGCCGAGGCGGGCCGCGTGGCCAACCTGCCCGACCGCCTGCTGTACTACCGCCAGCATTTCGGCTCGACGGTGAACTCGCGGCTGTGGCAGGCCTCCACCTACTCCGCGCTGGCCCGCACGCTGGCCCACGAACGCCGGGCGCATGGTTCCGACCGGCTGCAGCGCGGCGAAAAGGTCGAGCTTCAGTTCCCCGAAGCCGTTTCCTATGGCGAGAACACCCTGCGCATTCGCACCCGTTGGGCCTGGACGGCCCTCATGTCCGGCCACATCGACACCGCCCGCAAGCACGCCGCCCTGATCGCCGCCCAGAACCCGCTCAAGGCCGAGTCCTGGAAACTTCTCGGCTGCGCCCTCCGCGGTTTCTGACCAACAGCGCGCAGCAAAAAGGCCCAGGAACGCAGTGGTCCCTGGGCCCTCCTCCTGCCGATCCAAAGCGGCCGGCGTGCCGCGTGTTATTCCTGGTTCATGAATTCCTTGTGACCGGCTTCCATCATCTTGTCGATGTCGCCGATCGCGGACTTCGCGGCGTCGGTCTTGCCATCGGCCACGGCCTCTTCAAGGTCCACGAACTTCTTGAGCAGGTTCCGCATCATCGAGTGGAATTCCTTCACCGCCTTGACCTTGTCGTCGCCGGTCATGGCGTTGACCTTGTCCGGAAGGCCGGCCTTGCCGATGGCGATGTCCCGCTCCATCGTGGAGATGTCGGTCAGCGTCGCCTCAACCTTGCTGGCGTCCGCATACTCGCCCTTGAGCCGCTTGTAGGTGCCGCCCATGTCCGACATGGCGCTCTTGAGGTTGGTGGGCACGCGCGGCCCCGCGCCCGCCCGGCCGCCGCGGCCCGGTCCACCCGGCCCACCACCCGGCCCGCCCGGCGCACCGCCGGGAGCCCCATACACCATGCCCACGCCCGCTGCCGTCACGACCACCGCTGCCAGAACTTTTTTAAGCACGATTGCCACTCCTATCGCCGGACCCGCACGGGAAGGCACAAGCCTTGGCGCGAATCCCGGGGTTTCCTGAAATGTGTTGAGACGGGCATCCTACCCGCTGTCAGCCGGATTTGGCCAGAAAAATCAAGACGCGTCAGCCGTTGGGATGCAGGTCCTTGCCGGGGTGGCCTCCCGCTTCCCCATGGCCATGGGTCTGCGGCGTCTCCGCAGGATGGTGGTGCCCGTTTCCCTCGCCGTTCTTCCGGATCACCGTGATGTTGCCCCCGTTTTCCAGCACCGCGATCCGCACCTCGTGCGGCCCGTTGCATCCCCCGGCCCGCAAAGCCGCGTTGAGCTCGTGAATCGTCATCCGCGCCTTGTTCATCGCCCGGTGGTCCACCGCCCCGTTGTGGATCAGCATGATCGGCTTGCCTTCGATCAGCGATTCCATCGCCTTGCTCTTGAAGGTGATGAATCCCACGATGTAGTTGAGCGCCACCAGCGTCGACGCCCCAATGATCCCGCCCAGCACCGAGTTGTCCCCCCCGTTCATCGCGTTCTGCACCGAATTGCTCAGCACCAGCAGCAGCACCAGGTCGAACGGGGCGAGCTGCCCCACCTGCCGCTTGCCGCTGATCCGCAGCAGGAACAGCACGAACACGTACATGATCGCCCCGCGCAGGACGAACTCCCACCAGGGGGTGTTGCTGGACCACAGCAGGGCGCGCGGGGCGGCCTCGGCGGCCTGGGCCAGGAGGGTCATCGGCGGCATGGGCGTTCCTTCCACGGGGGGTACCGGCAGATCAGCAGCGTCGGGAATGCGGGTAATGTAGCTTTGATCTTCGGAATTTACGATGGGACCGCCCCCCGCTATGATCGCCTCCCCATTGCATCCTGTTCTTGTGAGACCACCGCCATGTCCCAGCTTCCCACCTACACCCTGGCCTCCCGCAACAACGCCACCACCGTCTCCACCGGCTCCGCCTGGGAACCCAAAATGGGCTACTCCCGCGCCGTCAAAAAGGGCAACCTGATCTTCGTCACCGGCACCGTCGGCATTAACGCCGACAAAACCTACACGCCCGACGTCGCCACCCAGGCCCGCCGCTCCCTCGAAATCATCCGCGGCGCCATCGAGGCCCTCGGCGGAAAAATCTCCGACGTCGTCCGCACCCGCATGTACGTCACCGACATCTCCCAATGGGAAAAAGTCGCCGGCGTCCATGGCGAAGTCTTCGCCGACATCCGCCCCGCCACCACCATCGTCCAGGTCGCCAAACTCATCGACGACGAAGCCCTGCTCGAAATCGAAGCCGACGCGGTGGTCGGATAACCGCGCTGATGCCCTCCCGTCACTGGGGCGGGGGGGCCAATGAACAATGAATAATCATCACTGAATAATGGCGCCCGTCACGGCCCCGGCCACTCCGCGTTCAAAAACCGCCCATTCTCCAGAATCGCCACCCCATCCACGAGAATCTTCCGCCCCGGCGCCCGCAGGTCGCACACCATGTCCCAGTGCAGCCCCGAATCGTTCTTCCCGCCCGTCTCCGGATACGCCGCCCCCAGCGCCGCGTGACACGTCCCCCCGATCTTCTCATCAAACAGCGTGTTCTTCGTGTACTTGGTGATCCCAAAATTGGTCCCGATGGCGAACTCCCCCAGCGTCCGCGCCCCCGGATCCTGGTCGATCATGTGCAGCAGAAATTCCTCGCCCTTGCTCGCCCGCGCCTCAACCACTTTCCCCGCCTTGAACGTCAGCACGATGTCGTGGCACTCCCGCCCATGATGAACCGCCGGGAACGAATAGCGGATCGTCCCCTCCGTCGCATCCTCGATCGGTCCCGTGAACACCTCGCCGTCGGGGAAATTCTCATGCCCGTCGCAGTTGATCCACGTCCGCCCCTCCACCGCCACGCGCAGATCGGTGTCCTGCCCGATCACCCGCACTTCCTTCGCCTTGTTCAGAAAATCCACCAGCCGCTGCTGCTTCTCCGAGACCGCCTTCCACGCCGCGATCGGGTCCGGCAGGTGCAGCAGCCCCGCGCGAAACACAAAGTCCGCATACTCCTGCAGCGACATCTCCCCATCCTGCGCCGCGCTGCTGGTGGGAAACTGCGTCCCCACCCAGCGCAACTCCCCCTTCGCCGCACGCTCCAGCAACCGCTTCAGAAACGGCTTGCGACCCTGCGACGCCAGCGCCTGTTTCGCCGGCGGCACATTCGTGAGCGCCTTGGTGTTCGTCTCCCCCCACAGCCCGAAGTACACATCGATGTTCTCGACGATCGCCGTCTGGATCGGATTCACAAACGACAATTGCTCATCCGACGACAACCGAAACCGCGCCTCCTGGATCGCGTCCGTCGATACATCCAGGAACGCATGGCCTCCCGCCGCCACCGCCTTCTCGTAAATCGCTTCCATCAGCGGCAACGCCACCACGTTCCCCCCGATCCGCACCAGGTCCCCCTTCTTCACCCCCGTCGAGTAATGAACCAGCACCTCTGCAAGCTTGTCGAGCCGTTGATCGCGCATCGTCGTTTTCCTGCAAGTATTTTGCGGCGGGAAGCCGGGAAGTTTACACTCCGCTCCGGCCTTCGGCGAGTTGTTCAAAGGAACTGCGTGGGACTCTACGACCGTGATTATTACCGCGAACCTCCACGCGGCGGCATCGGCATGGTGGGGGCCCTCTCCGTCACCACCTGGCTCATCGTCATCAACGTCGTCGTGTTCTTCCTCGACCGCTTCCTCTGGGCCGCCCAGGTCCAGCAGGCCCTCCACCAGGGCCTCCCCCGCCCGCCCATCGGACCCCTCATGCAGGCCGGCTATTTTTCCATCGACACCGCCATCGCCCGCCTGCAGCTCTGGCGCATGGTCACCAGCCAGTTCCTCCACGCCGGCATCGCCCACCTCGCCATGAACATGCTCGGCCTCTACATCTTCGGCGGCCTCGTCGAAGTCGCCCTCGGCAAACGCCGCTACCTCTTCTTCTATCTCCTCTGTGGCATGGCCGGCACCCTCATGTTCGCCGTCCTCTGGGCCATCGGCATCCTCTTCCCCAACCACCTCACCTCCATCTTTCCCGAAAAAGCCTCCGTCATGCTCATCGGCGCTTCGGGCGCCATCTTCGGCGTCCTCGTCGCCGCCGCTTACCTCTCCCCGGACCGCATGATCGACCTCTACTTCTTCGACCTCCCCCTGCGCCACTTCGCCTGGGTCATGGTCGCCGTCGCCCTCTACACCGTCCTGATGCACGGCCCCAACGCCGGCGGACAGGCCGCCCACCTCGGCGGCGCGCTCCTGGGCTGGGTCCTCATCCGCAACGAAGCCGTCCTCAACATGGCCGGCAAACGCCCCCTCAATGGCCCGCGCCGCCGCACCAAAGACTGGTCCCGCGACATGAACCGCTGACCGCGCCATCCCTCCCCGCCCTCACACCCCCTTCGCCAGCTCCCCCTTCGCCAACTTCTCGTAAAACGCCCGCCGGTCCTTGCCCCCCAGCGTCACCATGTCCACCTCGTCCCCATACTTCTTCGACATGTCGAGGAACGCCTGCCACTGGCCGCAGCGCAGGGCGAAATTCATCAGCGTGCTCCGGTCGGTCAGAAAGGCTTTGCGGTCATCCTTGAGCCGCGTCTCATCGTCCAGCACCACCTTGTACGCCGCGCTGATGTCCTTCCACACATCTGGAATCCGATAGACTTCGTTCCCCCGGTCCGACAGCCGCGCGACGTTCGTGTACACCGACACAATCGTCAGCGACACCCGGTTCCGCGACGTCCCCTTGGCAATGCATGCCTGGCCGAACGCCAGCGCCTCCTCCGGCGACCCATGCCACTGCGGCGAAAGGTAAAACGCCTTGTCCTCGCACGCATCCGCATCGTTCGGATCCGCCATCATCGCCCGCTGGAACCAGCTCTCCATCACCTCATCCCCCAGCTGCTTCCCCATGCACACCCGGATCATGTTGTCGCAGATCGTCGAATCGAACGGGTCCGCCCTCCAGCCCGCCTCCGACGCCTCCTGGCTCTTGTCCAGGCGCTCGGCGAAAAGCGTCCATCCCTCCGGCGTCACCGTGTTCGCAAATCCCCCGCCCCGCGCATCCCACGCCCACTTCTCAAACGCCACCGCCATCACCGCATCGCGCGCCGCATTCCCCTTCAGCGCCCCCTCCAGCGCCGCCGCCATCTGGTCATACCCATCCGACCCCTTGTTCACGCGCCACAACGCGTAGTACCCGTTGAGCACCTCCCACTCCAGCCGCGTCTGGCTCGGATGCTCCGCCACAAACGCCGGCAGCAACTGCAGCACCCGCGCCGTCTCCCCCTTCATCGTCACCTTCACCGCAAAATCCGCCGGCCAGTCCGGCGTCGTCATGCACGCCAGCACCCACCGGTGCAGCACGAACTTCACCCCGTCCGAATACGCCGAGGCATCCAGCGCCTCCAGCGCCGGGTCCAGCTGCTTCACCGCATGGTCCAGCGCCATCTCCCGGGTCACCAGCCCCGACATCACATACCCCACGTGAATCGCCGGATCGTCCTGTTTCACCCCCGCCGCCGCCTGCGCATCCACCGCCGCCTTGAACTTGCCATAATCCCGCTTCCCCGCCGTGATCAGCCGCAGCGCCGCGGTCGCCTCCGCCAAGGCTTTGTCCGCTCCAGCGGCTGCTCCCGCTCCCCGCTTGTACACCGCCAGCAGATGCTTCTCCGTCCACGCATCATCCAGCGCCTTGTCCTGCTTGAGCCGCTCCGCCCGCCATTTCCCATACAGCTCCGGCAGGTGCGCTCCAAGCACCGTCCGCACTTCCTGCGCCACCGCCGGATCCGCCGCCGCCTCCGCCAGCGGCACGATCGCCGCCTCCGGCAGCGACGCGATCCGCGCCGCCGCCTGCTGCCGCGTCCCCGCATCCCTCAATTCCCCAAGAAACTTCGCCCCGTCGAAGGTCCCTCCCTCCGGCCCGTTCTGCGCACGGGCAGCCGACACCAGCAACCCCACCGCCACCGCCAGCCACAGCCGCTTCATCGTCTCCTCCCGCTCCGCCGGAAATCGCGGGCTCGTCAATGATTCTTCAGTCCACCCCGCAACCCCTGTGTTAGACTAGACCCGCCACATCGCCCCCGCAAGAAGATTCTCAGGCCCGGCGAACACAAGCCCCCACCGGTGGAGGAGTTTCCATGCGACGATTGCCACTGGCCCTCGCCCTTCTCGTCGCAGCCGCCGCGCTTTCCACCCTGGTCGCCCGCGCCCAGCAGGCCAAACGCACCGGCGCCACCGACATGCGCCTCGCCGCCGAGGAAGGCTCCACCACCCTCAAGGGCCACGACGATGGCATCAGCGCCCTCGCCTTTTCCCCCGATGGCAAAGTCCTCGCCTCCGGCAGCGGCGACCGCACCATCATCATCTGGGACCCCCACACCGGAAAAATCCTCCACCGCCTCGACGGCCACACCGCCGCCGTCTCCTCCCTCAGCTTCTCCCCCGATGGCCGCTACCTCCTCTCCGGCGCCGCCGAACAGGGCGTCGTGCTCTGGAACACCGCCACCTGGGAAATCGACAGCATCTACTCCGAGATCGCCCCCGTCCTCGCCGTCTGTTTCCTGTCCGATTCCGAAGGCTTCGTCTCCGCCACCGCTTACGACCTCAGCCTCTGGCAGGTCGGCCATGCGACCCCCAAGGGACGCCGCACCCAGGACCAGCTTATCTCCGCCATGACCGTCGCCAACGGCGACATCATCTACGGCGATCAGTCCGGCACCGTCGCCGTCTGGGACGGCACCGACGACGACCCCAAAACCTTCCACCGCCGCCCCAACAGCACCCCCGACAAACGCACCCCCAACGTCAAGGTCCGCAACTGGGTCGTCTCCCTCAGCCCCGGCCGCGACAACCACGTCATGGTCTCCGATCGCGACGGCCTCTGGGATTGGAACCGCGAAAGCGACCAGCTCACCTTCCTCGCCACCACCATCTGGGGCCCCGCCCTCATGATGGAACACAACAAATACTTCGTCGCCGCCTACCTGCGCCAGCTCTGGATCCGCGAGTCCGACCCCGCCGGCATCTCCATCCTTTTTAAAATCGGCTTCCCCGTCCACGCCGCCGCCGTCTCTCCCGCCGGCGATCTCTGGGCCTACGGCGGCCGCGGCGAATGGGTCTACAGCAGCGAATGGCACCGCGGCTACCCCTCCGAAGTCCGCGTCCTCCAGACCGCCTCCCTGCCCCATGCCTTCGAACTCTCCCGCGCAGAGAAAGAGGCCGCCCACGCCAAAAACCCCCGCACCCCTCTCGACCCCACCACCCCCAATCCCAACGCCCCCGCCCCCATCGGCTGGGATCAGCAGGCCGACACCCCCTGAGCGCCCCGCCCCGCGCCGCCGCGACCTCCTCCCCTTCCCCCGCTATAATCCCTGCCCACGTGCAGCTCAGGAGTTTTCATGCGCATTCTCGTCACCGGCGGCGCCGGATTCATCGGCTCCAACCTCGCCAGGACCCTCGAACGCGAAGGCCACGACGTCACCCTCCTCGACAACTTCTTCTCCGGCAGCTTCACCAACCTCGTCGACTTCCACGGCGAAGTCATCGCCGGCGAACATGGCGCCTCCGAGCCCTGCGCCAAGTGCGACGTCATCTTCCACCAGGCCTCCATCACCGACACCACCGTCACCGACCAGCTCTTCATGATGCGCAACAACGTCGAAGGCTTCCGCCACGTCCTCGGATGGGCCGCCCGCTGGGGCGCTCGCGTCGTCTGGGCCTCCTCCGCCGCCGTCTACGGAAACCTTCCCGCCCCCAACAAGCTCTCCGACAAGCCCGCCCCCTTGAATGTCTACGGCTACTCCAAGCTCGCCATGGAACGCCTCGCCAAACGCTGGGCCGCCGACCACTCCGACGTCCCCATCATCGGCCTCCGCTACTTCAACGTGTATGGCAACGGCGAACGCCACAAGGGCAAGTTCGCCTCCATGATCTTCCAGCTCGCCCAGCAGATGAAATCCGGCAAACGCCCCCGCATCTTCAAGTTCGGCGAACAAAAACGCGACTTCGTCTCCATTGAAGACGTCGTCCAGGCCAACCTCCTCGCCATGACCGCCGACCACCCGCCCCAGGCCGGCGTCTTCAACGTCGGCTGCGGCGCCGCCCACACCTTCAACCAGGTCGTCGAGGGCCTCAACGCGGCGCTCGCCACCGACCTTCAGCCCGAATACATCGACAACCCCTACGCCTTCTTCCAGACCCATACCGAGGCCGACATCTCCCAGACCCGCGATATCCTCGGGTACACCCCGCGCCACACCAGCGTCGCCGAAGGCATCCGTGCCTACGCCGCCGCCGGCCTGTAACGCGGGCTTCCAGCCCGCATACCGGCCGCAGCCGATTCACCCCGCCGCGCAAAGGACCTACCCCCATGCCCTTCCCCCGATGCACCGCCATCGCCCTTCTCCTCCTCACCGCCCTCGTCCGCGCCCAGAACCCCGTCCCCGCCGAAAAACAACTCGCCGACCGCCTCGACGCCCTCAAGGACGTCGCCACCCTCGAAGCCCGCTTCGTCTGCGAAAAACGCCTCGCCCTCCTCGATACCCCCCTCGTCAGCTCCGGCCGCGTCTGGATCCGCCGCGGCGAAAAATCCAGTGAAAACGCCGTCCGCTTCTCCACCGAAAAACCCTACGTCTCCGAACTCATCCTCGCCGAAGGCAAGGTCTACGCCCGCTCCCAGCACGAAAACGAGTGGGCCAAATCCAACCAGTCCTCCCGCCCCGGCCTCACCGCCGTCATGGGCGAGCTCGGCGGCTGGGCCACCGGCGATGCCGGCAAACTCGCCCAGATGTACAGCGTCACCGCCGTCGATACCGCCATCCCCCCCAAACCCGCCGGCGCCGATCCCGCCGCCACCCTCCCCGCCAATGCCCCCGCCGACACCTTCCTGCTCACCCCCACCAACAAGGATCTCGCCAAGGCCATCAAACAAATCACCCTCTCCGTCGACCGCACCGCGGGCACTCTGCTCTACATCGAAATCATCACCCAGCAGGACGACGCCACCCGCTACTGGTTCGGAAACGTCGTCAAAAACGCCCAGCTCCCCGCCGGCATCTTCGAACCCCGCGACGTCCCCGCCCCGCACTGACCGGGACGCTCCCCCATGAACACTTCCGCTCTCTACGCCCGCTGGATCGCCCTCCTCGCCCGCCACCGTCTCCTCCTCACCATCCTCCTCATCCTCCAGGCAATCGTCTTCTCCTCCCTCTCCGCCGGCATCCGCTGGCAGGCCGACGTCCTCGCCTTCTTCTCCGCCGGTTCCGCCGACGTCGCCGCCATGCGCAAGGCCGCCGAATCCACCGGCGTTGCCGCCCAGCTCCGCATCGATCTCCACACCCGCGCCGGCGCCCCCAGCTCGAAACCCGAAGTCATCGCCGCCGCCCACGACCTCGCCGACAAACTCCGCGCCACCACCCTCTTCCACCAGGTCTGGACCGGCGTCGACACTGCCGCCCTCGCTTCCTCCTACGGCAACCTCCTCGCGCAAACCCCCCTCCTCCTCACCGACGCCGACCGCGCCGCCATCGACGCCCGCATGTCGCCCGATGCCCTCACCACCCGCTTCCAGCAAGTCCGTAACCACCTCGCCGATCCCGACGGCGAACTCCTCGCCCGCCAGCTCCAGTCCGATCCCCTCGCCCTCTCCTCCCTCCTCACCGATCGCCTCAAATCCCTCTCCCCCGATACCGCCGCCCCCACCACCTTCGACGACGGCGTTCTGCTCACCCAGGACAAAGCCGGCGCCTGGCACGCCATGATCGTCGCCGATCCCCGCGCCGTCCCCTCCGACGCCAGGGCCTCCGAAACCCTCCTCGCCGCCGTCACCCAAGCCCTCACACAAACCACCGCCGCCCACCCCACCCTCGACGCCTGGACCGTCGGCGCCCACCGCGGCTACACCGACAACGCCCACCGCGTCAAAGCCGACGTCGCCCTCATCTCCGCCCTCGGCTCCCTCGCCGTCGCCGCCGCCATCGCCCTCTACTTCCGACGCCTCGCCCCCGCACTCCTCTGCTTCATTCCTCCCACTGTCGGCGTCGGCCTCACCCTCGGCCTCGCCGGCCTCGCACACATCGAACTCCCCTTGATCCTCCTCGGTTTTGCCGGCCTCCTCTGCGGCTCCACCACCGACTACGGCATCCAGATCATCGCCGAATGCCGCCGCCTCGCCCGCCCCCAGGGCCGCTGGTCCCCAGACATCCCCTCTGCCGCCGCCGCAAACCTCCTCGGCCCCATCTCCATGTCCGTCGCTACCTCCGTCACCGGCTTCGCCGCCCTCGGCCTCTCCGACGCCCCCGGCCTCCGCGCCCTGGGCCTCTTCGTCGCCGCCGCCACCCTCACCATCTGGCTCATCACCTTCGCCCTCCTCCCCGCCACCCTCGGCCCCTGGATACTGCACAAGCACCTCCCCGAAAACTCGAAACTCGACACTCGAAACTCGAAACTCCCCACCGCCCTCCGGTGGGGGGGCTCCCTCGCATTCCTCGCTCTCACCCTGCTCTCACTCCTCCCCGCCGCCCGCGTCCGCTTCAACTCCGACCCCCGCGCCCTCGACGGCTCCTCCGCCCAGCTCCGCGCTGACGAATCCCACTTCTACGACGTCTGGGGCGACATCCGCAACCGCGCCATCGTCCTCGTCTCCGCCCCCACCGCCGCCGACGCCCTCGCCGCCCAATCCCGCATCACCGATTACCTCGCCGACCAGCTCCGCGACCATCGCATCTCTGGAGTCACCACCGCCGCACCGCTCCTCCCCGATCCCAAAACCGCCCGCGCCAACCTCGCCGCCTGGCAATCCTTCTGGACCCCCGACCGCCAGTCCACCCTCCGCCAGAACCTCACCGCCGCCGCCCGCGCCGCCAACTTCTCCCCCGCCGCCTTCACCGCCTACGCCGACAAACTCACCACCACCGCGCTGCCCACCCCCGAAGAGCAGCTCGCCAACTCCCCCGCCGCCCTCTTCCCCGGCTTCATCACCCGCACCCATTCCACCATCACCCTCGCCACCATCGTCCAGATGAATTCCCCAAACGATACCTCCCTCCGCCTCGCCACCGCCTGGGCCCCCGAACTCCGCCTCCGCTTCTCCAACCTCGACATCGCCCCGCCCACCATCCTCTCCGGCAACGTCCTGCTCTTCGACGCCACCCAGCGCGCCCGCGCCGAAGGCGAACGCTTCGCCCCCTGGTGCCTCCTCGCCATCCTCCTCCCCCTCTGGCTCTACTTCCGCAATCTCCGCCGCGCCTGGCTCGCGCTCCTCTGCCTCCTCGTCGGCTTCCTCTGGGTCCTCGCCGCCGCACACCTCTTCGCGAGCGACCTCAACCTCCTCTCCCTCGTCCCCCTCCTCTTCACCCTCGGCGTCGCCGTCGACTACGGCATCTACACCGCCACCAGTGGGGGGGCCACTACTCAGGACTCAGGACTCAGAACTCAGGACTCACGACTCCCCGCCACCTTCCTCTGCGCCCTGACCACCCTCCTCGGCTCCGGCTCCCTCATCCTCGCCCAACACCCCGCCCTCCGCTGGCTTGGCATCACCCTGGTCGCCGGCGTCTCCGGCGGTTATCTCGCCTCCCTCTTCCTCGTCGCCCCCCTCACCCGCTATTCCGCCAATGCCCCCGCCCGCAACGCCGCCCGCACCCCATTCCACCGCCGCATGGCAACCCTCGCCCGCCTCTCCCTCTCCGCCCTCCTCCTCCTCCTCACCCTCCTCCTCCTCATCCCCCCCTTCACCGAATACCAGCTCCACCAAGAACGCCCCGCCACCCTCACCCCGCCACCCACCACCCCCCTCCGACAACTCGCCCCGCGCACCTTCACCGTCGGCCCCTCCTGGATGCGCTACCACAACGCCCCCAATCCTGCCGACCCCGGCCTCTGGGAAATCGCCCTCACCGGCTCCCCCTCCGCCCGCGGCCGCGCCGTCGGACTCCTCGCCAACCCCCTCGACTTCCGCAT
>JBEHXY010000034.1:0-16599 GCA_048498455.1 Planctomycetota bacterium
CCCCCACACGCAGCAAAAACATTTGGCCACCTCTGGACACCTCCGCCAACACCCACACCCACAACCACTTACAGCACTCCCAAAATGGTCACCTGTCCAAACAACTTGGCCACCTGTCCAAACCGCCCCCCAATTTCCCTTCCCGCCCACCCTCCCCTAAGATGCACCCACGCAAAAAGGAACCCTCCGTGTCCCCGACCAATCCCTCCGTCCCGCGCACCCCGCAGCTCCCCAGCGCGCTCCAGGATTCCGCCCCCGACGCCTCCGCCCTCCAACCCGCCGCAGAATCCCCCGACCAGCCACGCCCGCGCCGCCATCCCTCCGGACCCCCCGCCGCTCCCCACGGCCCGCGCCCGCGCTTCAACTACGCCGACCACCCCGCCTCCATCTCCCTCCTCCTCTCCCTCGCCCTCCCCACCCTCGTCGAACAATTCCTCTCCGCAGGCATCGGCTTCACCGACACCCTCGTCGCCGGCCACACCGGCCTCACCCCCGAAGACCACGCCGCCTCCGCCGCCGCCGTCGGCGCCATGACCTACCTCCAATGGTTCGCCGGCCTCATGACCGCCGCCTTCAACGCCGGCGCCATGGCCGTCATCGCCCGCTCCATCGGCGCCAAACGCCCACGACTCGCCAACCGCGTCGCCGGCTCCGTCTGCTCCGGCGCCATCCTCGTCGGCCTCGCCATCGCCCTCCTCTTCTTCTCCGCCGCACCCTTCCTCGTCGCCTTCCTCTTCCGCCTCAACGGCCTCGCCGCCACCCTCGGCATCCAATACCTCCGCATCATGTCCTTCACCATCTGCCTCCAAACCCTCGGCCAGGTCGGCATGGCCTGCCTCCGCGGCGCCGGCGACACCTTCCGACCCATGCTCGTCACCACCGCCATCTTTCTCGTCAACGCCGTCGCCTCCCCCGCCCTCTCCTTCGGCTGGTTCGGACTCCCCGCCATGGGAATTCAGGGCAACGCCATCGGCACCCTCCTCGCCTTCGCCGCCGCCGGCATCACCACCTCCTACTTCCTCCTCAACGGCTCCTCCGGCGTCCAGCTGCGCCTCCGCCACCTCCGCATCCGTCCCCACCTCCTCCAGCGCGTCTTCAAGGTCGGCATCCCCTCCTGGGCCGAAGGCTGCATCCTCTGGGGCGGACAAATGTTCATCGTCAACCTCGTCACCGGCCCCACCGACGCCGCCTTCGGCGCCTCCGGAACCACCATCGCCGCCCACGCCGCCACCCTCCGCATCGAGTCCCTCGCCTTCCTCCCCGGCTTCGGCTTCGGCATCGCCTGCGCCGCCCTCGTCGGCCAATACCTCGGCGCCAAAAAACCCGCCGAAGCCCTTCACGCCACCAGGCTCGCCAACCGCATCACCGTCCTCACCATGTCCCTCACCGCCCTCCCCATGATTTTCTTCCCCAAGCTCATGCTCGGCCTGCTCGTCGATTCCCCCCTCGTCATCCACGCCGGCTACATCCCCCTGCTCCTCGCCGGCCTCGCACAACCCGGCTTCGCCATCTCCATCATCATGTCCTCCTGCCTCAAAGGCGCCGGCGATACCGTCTCCCCCATGCTCTGCTCCCTCACCGGCATCACCATGCGCGCCCTCGCCGTCTTCCCCCTCATGTACCTCTTCGCCCGCATGGGCCACCCCGCCTGGGGCCTCATCGCCGTCTGGCTCGCCATCAACCTCGATCTCAACTATCGCGCCGTTTACTGCACCTGGGCCGTGCACCGCGGCAAATGGCAACACCTGGAGGTTTAAGCTACCCTATGTGCCCACTTAACCCCGCTTAAGACCGCTTAAGTTTCTCACTGGAACGGTTTTGAGTTTTGCGTTTTGCGTTTTGAGTTTTCACGAATGACCGAGCCTCCCGCCATTTCTCCCGCCGACGCCGCCGTCCCGGTTTCCGCCGCCCCGGAATCCTTCTGGGGCACCGTGCTTCGCCGCGTCCGCTACGCCGCCGCGATTCTCATTTCCGCACTGCTCTTTGGAACCTTCGGCTGGATGGTCGCCTCGCCCCCGCCGCAGGCCGGCAGCATTTCGCTGACCGTCTGGCCGGGCCACAGCGCGCTGCTGGCGGTCGCGGTCCTCGCGGCGCTCCTGCTGGTGACCACGGCGATCAGCTCGCTCCTGTGCCACCCCGATTCGCCGCACCAAGGATTGTGGTGTGCGCTGCTGGGAATGGTGGCCCTGTCTGCCCGCGGCGGCAGCTCCTTCACCTTGATCCAGTTCGCGCAGGATGGCGGTCCGGACCATTATGCGAGCGTTTGCCGCACGCTCGCCCTCGAGTGCATTCACTGGACCGTCCTGTTCCTGCTGGCCGAAACGTTCGCCCGGTTTATCCATGACCGCTTCCTGGCCAACACCCGCTGGATCACCCGTATCTCCCCCGAAGCGGCCACCCGGCTGGTCGGGGATTCCGGCGCCGCCAGCCTGCCGCGGGCGCCCGCGAAGCTGAACGTTCCCGCCGCCGCGGCCGGTCCGTTGGCGCTCCTGATGAACGCGGCGCTGGGCGCTTTCTGCCTGGCGGTGCTGCTGCAATCGCAAGCCAAGGGACAGGTCGTCGCGGCCTGCTTCTTCAGCTTCCTGGCCTCCACCTTCTTCACCGCCATCACCTTCCCGAACGTCTCGGCGATGATGCTCTTCCTCGCGGTGCCGGTCACCGCCGCCGCGGGCTATCTCTATGCCTCGGGCTATCCCGGGCTGATCTCCCCCAGCGGCTATCCGGGCCACCCGGGGAACTTTTTCCCGCGGGCCCTGCCGATCGACTTTTTCGCCGCGGGACTGCCCGGCGCGATTTCCGGCTACTATTTCGCATTCCATGTGACGCTCAACAGCGGCGAGTCCGACAAGGCGTAAATTCCCGCGCTCCCGCCGCCTGAAAACCCAACCCCAAACACCGCCCGCTGCCGATAATAAGCCTTCGCAGCTTACGCAGGTGTCCCCGATGCCGTCCGATCGTTTCGTCAAACATGCCAACCTGATGTCCGGCCTTACGCTGCTCTCGCGCGTGGGCGGGCTGGTGCGCGACAAGGCCTGTTCCTACTTCATCGGCGTGGACACCAGCTGGGCCGCCTTCTGGATGGGCTTTCAGTTTCCCAACCTGTTCCGGCGGATCTTCGGCGAAGGCGCCCTCACCGCCGTGTTCGTGCCGGTGTACACCGAGACCCTGGAGAAGGAAGGCCCGGAGAAGGCCGCCAGGCTGGCCAATGCCACGCTCACGCTGCTGATGATCGTGCTCTCGGCCATCACACTGATCGGCGAGGCAATCCTCATTCCGGTGGCGCTGTCATCGCACGTGCTGTGGTCCAATCGCCTCGCGGCATCCATGATCGCGATCATGCTGCCTTACTGCGTGATGGTCTGCGCGGTGGCCTTGATGGGTGCCATCGCCACGGTGCATGAAAAGTTCACCGCCCAGTCGCTCTCGCCGCTGATCCTGAATTTTCTGATGGCGGTCGCGGCGGCGGCTTCGGCGCTCCTGACCACGCGCGGTTATCCGATCGAAAAACGGATCTTCTGGGTCGCCGGCGCGGTGCTGCTGGCGGGGGTGATCCAGGTGATCCAGATGGTGCCGACGCTGCGGGCGGCGGGTCTGCAGTTGCGGCCGATGCTGTCGTTTTCGTCGGCGGGGCTGGGGGCGGTGCTGCGGCCGATGCTGCCGATCGCGATCGGCTATTGCGCCGTGCAGATCAATACTTTTATGGACACGCAGATCGCGTGGTGGTTTTCGCCGGACGGTCATGGCGGGGCGAATCATTTCTCGCTGCTGGGCCATGTGTTTCCCGTGGCGATGGAGGCCGGGGCGGGAGCAAAGCTGTCGGTGGCGCAGCGGATCTACCTGCTGCCGGTGGGGATCTTCGGCGTGGCGATGGCGACGGCGATTTTTCCCACAATGGCCAAGGCGGCGGCGGCGGGGGACCAGGAAGAGCTCAAGCGGCTGCTGGTGGCGGGGCTGCGCAAGACGCTGTTTCTGTCGCTGCCGACATCGTTCGGGATGATCCTGGTGGCGTGGCCGCTGATCACGCTGGTGTACCTGGGAGGGCGGGTGAGCGATGCGGACGTGTGGCGGGCGTACTGGGCGTCGATCTTTTTCTGCCTGGGGATCTGGGCGTTTGAAGCGCAGATGGTGATCACGCGGGTGTTCTTCGTCCTCAAGGACACGCGGACGCCGACGAAGGTGGCGATGGGGATGATCGTGCTGAATTTCGGGTTGAACCTGACGCTGATCTGGCCGCTGAAGGAGGGGGGGATCGCGCTTTCCACGACGCTGGCGGCGATTGCGCAGAGCACAATCCTGCTGGTGATCCTGCGGCGGCGGCTGGGATCGCTGGGGCTTAGACGGATGGGGGCGAACGTGGGACGGGGATTGGCGGCGACCTGCGTGATGGCGGTGGCCGGGCTGGCGATATCGGCGATCCGGATGCCGTGGGAGCATGGCGGTTTGCCGACGGTGTCGGAGAAGGTGCTGACGAGTTGCGTGAAGCTGCCGGCGCTGGTGGCGGTGTGTGCGGGGATTTACCTGGGGCTGACGAAGCTGATGGGAATGCCGGAGGTGGCGGACGTGCCGTTCGTGGGGCGGTTTCTGCGGCCGCGAAAAAAGCTGGCGGCGGCGGTGGCTACACCACCCGCGTCATGAACCAGTAGAGGCCGTCGAGGAGGACGGCGGCGGCGCCCATGACCAGCAGGATCTGGAAGGTCATGATGAAGGACTGGCCGGGGAGGCGGCGGAGGTCGTCGAGGCGGGTGCCCTTGTAGATGATGCTGATGGCGAAAAGCAGCGGGAGCACGAACCAGAGCCAGTAGTTGCTCAAGTCGGGGAAGATGGCGGGGAGGGGATCGTAAAGGGGGACGAAGGCGAGGATCATGCGGCACCTCCGTTGGAGGGACCGGGAACAGGACTGGGAGCAGGACGGGGGGCCGGCCGGGGGGGTGACGTTGGGGGGCCGGAATCAAAGGCGGCGCGTTTGCCGGCGGCGAGTTCGCGGGTGGACCCGGTGATCCTGAGAAGGACGTCGAACATGACGAGGAGGTTGAGCATGCCGGCGATGCCGCAGTAGACGGCGCCGATGTCCTGGACCTTGGGGTGGTAGGTGAGGGTGGGGTATTTGGCGAACCATTCCTTGGCGTGGTCGATGCGTTGCTGGCGATGGCCCTCGTCGTCGGGGCTGGGGCGGTCGCGGCGGTAGGCGGATTCAATCTGCGGCTGGAGTGCGGTGGCGTTGTGCTCGACGCGGTTGGCGATGAGCATGGGCCAGCCGGTGAGCATCTGGGTGTAGCTCCAGATGGCCTGCTCGGGGGGGTTGATGGCGCGGATGCCGCCGATGAGCATGCCGAAGGCGAAGAGGAGGTGGATGGTGAGGGCGAAGACGATGCCGCGGGCCTTGTGGCCGATGAGGAAGTGGCCGAGTCCGGGGACGAGCCAGGCGAGGACGAGGGCGAGGAATCCCACCGCGGTCGGGCCTTCGATTTCAGGGGCTGTGGATCGTGGGGCTTCCCGGGGCGGTTGCGTCACAGGGACCTCGTAGGGCGCATTGGAAGGGGGAATCAGGAGAAGGGATACCATACCTGCGGGAAGGGGGTTTTACCACCGGTTGCGAAGGGGGGAGAGGGGGCGAAATAAAAAAAGCGGCGCCCAGGGAGGGCGCCGCCGGCTGTGTGGAATCCCGGTGTTTATGCGGGGGTTTATTTTTTCTCGCCGCCGGCAGGTTTGGGGCTTCCGCCGCCGGCGGGCGCCCCCTCGTTGCCGAAGAGGCCGTGCTTCTGGTGTTGCCAGACGAGGCCGAGGAAGGCGATGGAGAGGACGAGCAGGGGCATGAGGACGGGGCGGTGGGTGAAGGCGTCGTGGGCCTGGGAGGACCAGGGGGTGTAGCGGATGAAGAGGGCGGCGGCGCCGAGGACGAACATGAGGGCGCCCTGGACGCAGGTGAAGAGGATGACGGAGGTTTTGAAGAGGATGAAGGAGAGCATGCCGAGGACGGCGAGGCCGATGAGTCCGCCGGCCCAGGCCATGTTCAGAGGCTGTTCGCAGTAGGCCCAGATGGCCATACCGACGACGGCGCCGACGAGACCGCCACAGACGGCGACGGCGTATTTCATGAGGGGCCAGGAGACGGCGCCGAGGAGGAGGGCCCCGAGGACGGCGGCGACGGTGGCGATCTGGGCGCGCTGTCCGAGGAGGCCGCCGAGCCAGAAGCCGAGGGCGACGCAGTTGAAGACGACGATCCAGCGGTGGGCCATGTAGCCAAAGAGAACGACGAGGATGCCGACGATGAGGAGGGCGACGGGGAAGAAGAGTTCAGCGCCGGTGAGCATGTCGAGGGCGCGTTCCTGTGCGGGGAGCGATTGAGCGGCGAGGGTGGTCAATGCGGAAAGCATGGGAGCCTCCAAAAGGCCGCGCGAGGTGTCGCCGCGGGGCGAGACGTCGCTGCGGGAGGGCCCCTCCGGGGCGGGTGGCGGAACTCCATTCCGCGCGGCGTGGCGCGCAAGGGGCGCGAAGCGGTAAGCCGCTGTGTAACAGCATCGGCCAGAGGGTGGGGAATTCTGCAGGATTCGCGGGTGGGGGGGTGAAGGGCGGGGGCAAAAGATCAACAAGCCGCACCGGGGAGGCGCGGCTTGTCGAAGGTGTATGGGCAGGATGATGGAATCAGCGGCGTTCGTTCTTGTCCATTTCGTTGCCGATCATGTAACCGCCGACACCACCGCCGACGGCACCGACGCCGCCGCCGATGAGGGCACCGGTGGCTCCGTTGTTGCGGCTGTGGCCGGTGTTGTTGCCGATGATGGCGCCTGCGCCAGCGCCGAGGGCCGCACCGGCGCCGGTGCCGACGAGGGCGCCGGTCTGGGCGTTGGTGGCGCATCCGGCGAGGGCGAGGCCGGCGGCGAGGAGCGAGAGTTTGAGCGTACGCATAGAAGAATCCTCCGTGCAAGGTCATGATCAGGGGTGAGTGGGGGGGGTGCGACCGCTCGAAAAAGCAGCGCAGAGCCACCCAGCCCTTCTCTTTCGGCAAAGTCGCGTCCGCGGCTTTACCAGATGCGGCACCAGAGGCATTTGAGGTAGGCGGATTCGGGGGCTTCGGTCATGACGGGGTGGTCGGGGCCGGCGCCGGTGGATTGGAGGACCTGGACGCGGCGGCCGGAGGAGCGGGGGGCACCACGGAGGACGCTGAAGAATTCCTCGGGGCTGAGCAGGCCGGAGCAGGAGCAGGTGATGAGCATGCCGCCGGGTTTGACGACGGTGACGGCGAGCTTGTTGAGGTCGAAGTACTTGGCGCGGCCTTCGGCGAATTCGTCGCTGTTGGCGATGAGCTTGGGGGGATCGAGGATGACGACGTCGAACTGTTTGTTGCTGGCCTGGAGCTGGCGCATGTAGGGGAAGACGTCGGAGTGGGCGGTGGAGAGGACGGAGCGGGGGACCTGGTTAAGGTTGGCGTTTCGCTGTGCGAGGGCGATGGCGTCTTCGTCGAGGTCGACGCAGGTGACGCGGGAGGCGCGGCCGAGGGTGGCGGCGTAGACGCCGAAGCCGCCGGTGTAGCAGCAGAGGTCGAGGACGTCGGCTCCGGGGGTGAACTGAGTGAGGGCGCGGCGGTTGTCGCGCTGGTCGCAGAAGAAGCCGGTCTTGTGGCCGTGGGTGAGGTCGATCTGGAAGCGGACGCCGTTTTCGGTGATGACGGTGGACTTGCGGTCGGCGCGGCGGTTTTCGGTGGCGCCGGGGGCATCGCCGGGAGTGAAGAAGCCTTCGGCGTTCTGGACGCGTTCGTCGGCGCGGATGAGGACGTCGGTCACGCCGAGGACTTTTTTGCAGGCCTCGCGGATGGCGTCGGCGCGGCGGAACATGGGGAAGTTGAAGACTTCGGCGACGGCGGTGTCGCCGAAGCGATCGATCATGAGGCCGGGCAGGGCGTCGCCTTCGGCGTGAACGACACGGTAGGCATCGGAGACGTCGTCGAGCTTGAGGATTTCGCGGCGGAGGCGTGCGGCGGCGGCGATGCGCTGTTCGATGAAGGTTTCGTCGATGGGGGAGTCGTTGAAGGTGAGCATGCGCAGGCCGTACTGGGCCTGGGTGGAGAGGAGGCCGGTGCCGAAGCGGACGGCGTCGCGGTCGTAGACGGCGACGAGGTCGCCGTTGCGGGCGCGGGGATCAACGCGGCCGACCATCTTGCGGAAGATGGAGGGGTGGAAGACGGCGTTGCGGAGCTGGACCCAGGGGAGGGGTCCGGCGTGGGTGATGGGGGCCATGCGGCCAGCCTGGGCGTCGGGCGCCGGCGGCGGGCCGTCGGGTCTGCGGGGGGCGCGGGGATCGGGCCTGTGCGTGCCGCGGGTGCCTCGGTTGGGGGAGAACTGGTCGGCCACGGCAACTCCAGAGAAGAGAGAGCGGGCCCACAAGCCCGCGGACGTTCGATTATACTTCCCGTCTGTTGTCCGCGCCTCACGGGGGTTTCATGATTCACGTTATTCGGATTCTGTTCATTATCCTGGTGTCGATTGTGGCCACGGCGTACCTGTGGGCGACATTGACGTATGTTCCTGCGGAGCCGGTGGGGGCACCGGCGATGGTCAGCGGGGGCGGGGGTGGGGATGGGGGGAACACGTCTCAGCCTTCGACGCGGCGGACGGGGCTGCCGCACGTTTCGGAAGCGCCCTTCGATTCGATTCCGTACACGATGATGGTGTCGGCGGTGGTGCTGGCGTTTCTGATCATCACGGCGGACCTGCTGATCCGGCGGAAGAACCTGGCGTCGTTGTCGGGGCTGTTTTTCGGGTTGCTGGTGGGGGTGCTGGTGTCGGTGGGGCTGTCGTACCTGGTGGATTCGATCTCGCGGATCTTCCTTTCGGATGTGCTGCGCGCGAGCTATGCGCCGCTGATCGAGGGGACGAAGGTGCTGCTGGGGCTGATGTGCTGCTATTTGACGGTGTCGTTCATTCTGCAGACGAAGGACGATTTCCGGTTCATCATTCCGTACGTGGAGTTCACGCGGGCGACGCGGGGGCCGCGGCCGATGATCCTGGACACGTCGGTGATCATCGACGGGCGGATTGCGGACATGGCGACGACGGGACTGTTTGAGTCGCCGATCATTGTGCCGCGGTTCGTGCTCAATGAGCTGCAGACGATCGCGGATTCGGCGGACCGGTTGAAGCGGTCGCGCGGGCGTCGGGGGCTGGACATCCTGGAGAAGCTCAAGGCGCTGCCGAAGCTGGAACTGCGATTCTGGGAGGGGACGCTGGCGACGTCACCGGACACGGAGGGGGTGGACCACAAGCTGGTGGCGTTGGCGCAGCAGGAAAACGCGCGGATCGTGACGAACGATTTCAATTTGAACAAGGTGGCGTCGCTGCGCGGGGTGTCGGTGATCAACATCAACTCGATCGCGGATGCGCTCAAGCCGGTGGCGTTGCCGGGGGAGACGATGAAGGTGCGGATCGTGAAGCCGGGGGAAGGACCGACACAGGGGGTGGCGTACCTGGAGGATGGGACGATGGTGGTGGTGGAGGGTGCGCGGGACAAGCTGGGTCAGGACATCGAGATCACGGTGACGAACGCGCTGCAGACGAACGCGGGGAAGATGATATTTGGGAAGACGGACAATGCGGGGCATGCGCCGCCGTCGCCACGGACGCCGCGGTCGGGGCCGCGGGGGAACGGTCCGCAGATGCCGCCGCCGAACCCGACGCCGAGCTGAGGGCGGAGTGGCGGGGGATCAGCCTTCGAATTCGCAGACGGTCTTGGGGGTTTCCCATACCTTGATGCGGACGAGTTTCCCGGGGACATGGCCGTGGAGGCGTCCCCAGATAACGCGGGAGATGTTTTCGACCGTGGGGTTGAGGGCGGCGAAATCGGGGCAGTCGATGTTGAGATGTTTGTGGTCGAAGACGTCGATGACGCGCGTGTTGACGGCGGTCTGCAGTTGCTGGATGGAGACGACGGCGCCGCGGGGATCGGGTTCGCCGGCGACGGTGACTTCGAGCTCGTAATTGTGGCCGTGGCCGCTGGGATTGTTGCAGCGGCCGAAGATGGTGCGGTTGTCCTCGTCGGAGAGGGAGTCGGCATGAAGGCGGTGGGCGGCGGAGAATTCGAAACGGAGGCTGACGCGGACCACACCGGGCTCCTTTGTGGAATGGGAGAAACAGAGATAGGGACTGGGGGCGAGCTCGAGCGCTTCGAGGCGGTGGGGGACGAAGGCATCGCGCAGGGCGGCGGAAAGAGCGGTGAGGGCGTGGGCGGCGGGGGCGTGAGCGTCGAGGGCATGGCGGATGCGGGGGACGCCGACATCGCGCAGGACGTGGTCGACCTCCTTGATGTTCACGAGCATGCCGGTGTGGGGATCGACGGTGCCGGCGATGGTGGCGCGGAGGAGGAAGAAGGCGCCGAGGCCTTCGAGGCCCGGGTTTCCGGCAAAGCCGTTGCCACGGACGGCCGGGGCGCCTGGTTCAATGCCGAAGCGTAATTCGCGGGTGAGTCGGACCAGATCGTTCATGGGGACATTCTAGCCGTGGGTTGGTTGAGGGGGCGAGCGGGCTCCCCTGGAAGGGCGATTCAAGGAGGGAGGGGGTGTTGGCCGATAGAGCGAACATGATCTCTCCTGCGCAATCCCAGATGATTGATGCCCAGTTGGCGCCGGCAAGGCTGGCGAACGATGTGTCGTATGCGGTGGCGGCCAAGACGCTTAACGCGCAGCGGCAGGAGGGGGAGACGGTGCTGAAACTGCTGGATTCGGCGGGGGGCGCGCCGCAGGCGGGAGATCCGCTGGTGGCGAAGGCGACGGGGTTGGGGTCACTGTTGGATATCACGGCCTGAGCTGCCGGTATCCGTTCCTCCGGGTCCCCATACATTGATGATCAGGTTTCGACGACTTCGGGTCGGCGTGTTTCGAGCACGGCGACGCGCGGGCGTTCGACCTCGGTTTTGAGGCGCGAGACCATGCGGTAGGTGACGCCGCGCCAGACGATGGTGCGTCCGAAGCCGCTGCCGATGAGGGCGATGAGGTTGATGACGTAGCACCAGGGGAGACCGATGGTGGCCCAGAGCATGGCGGAGCCGATGGCGTGCTTGTGTTCGGGGAGCATGCGCTGGCCGCCGAGGACGAGGAGGTAGCCGCGGAGCATGGAGATGCCGTAGAGACTTGCGAACATGGCCATCTGGCGGAGATGTTCGCCGTGGAGGGCGCCGGGGGAGGTGAAGCCGTAGATGACGTTGAAGAGGGTGTAGGAGAAGGCGGCGAGGTAGAGCGTGGCGCCGCCGACGGCGGTGAACCAGACCCAGGGGGCGCAGACCTTGGTGATGCGGTACTGGCGGACAGCGAATTCGAAGAGGGAGGCCCAGTTGAAGTTGGCGTCGGAGGCGACAAGGCACTGGGCGACGAACTGGATTTTGCGTTTGGCGACGTTTTTGACGCAGTAGGAGAGGACGTAGTCGTCGGAGAGGGCGCCCTGCCAGAGGTCGTGGAGACCGTAGCCGAAGAAATCCTTGCGGCGGATGGCCATGGAGCCGCCCCAGGCGAAGGTGCGGCGGTAGGGGCCAAGGAGGGCGCCGACCATGGCGTTGAGGATGGAGACTATTTTGTTGGCGGTGTGGGGGGTGACGGGGATGTAGTAGCGGTAGCCGGTGGTGGCGCCGATGTGCTCGCCGTAGGTGAGGGGCATGATGAGGTTGTGGACCCAGTGGGGCCCGGGCTTGGCGTCGGCATCCATGAAGGCGAGGACTTCGTCGCGGTCGGTGGTGCGTTCGACGCCGGCGAGCTGGTTGTGGACTTTCTGGCCGCGGTTTTCGGAGAGGCCGGCGACGACGATTTCGACGCGGCTTTCCTCCTGGGCGATTTTTTCGAGGAGGCCGACGACGGGGTCTTCATCAGATTCGACGACGAAGATGAGGCGATAGGTGGGGTATTCCTGTTCGAGGAGGGCGCGGACATTGTGGTGGGTGTCGTCGTCGACGCCCTTGATGGGGAGGATGACGGCGACGCGGGGGTAGCCTTCGGCTTCGCGCTGGGCGACGATTTTTCGTGGCAGGCGGACGCCGAAGCGCTGGCCGATGCGCACGGCCCAGATGGCCAGCACGAGCGCAGCGAGCCAGACCCAGAAGAAGACAAACGAAACCGACAAGAGCCGTTCCCAAAAAGCGGGGGTAGAAAAAGCCAAGGTCGAACGTCGGCAATCATACCGCATCCGTGCCCCAGCCGAAAAGACACGCGCCGCATTCCCCCCCGGCCGCGGTTCGGGTATGTTCTCCCCTTCCCGTATGGCCGAGGATTACATGCCTACGCACAGCCCCGCCGGCGCCCTGGTGGGGATCATCATGGGGTCGAAATCGGACCTGCCGACACTGCAGCACGCGGCGGACACGCTGGCGGCGCTGGGGGTGGGCTATGAGATGAAGGTGGTTTCCGCGCACCGGACGCCGGACCTGATGGCGGAGTATGCCAAGGGGGCGGAGGATCGGGGGCTGAAGGTGATCATTGCGGGGGCGGGCGGGGCGGCTCATCTGCCGGGGATGACGGCGGCGCACACGCTGCTGCCGGTGCTGGGGGTGCCGGTGCAGTCAGCGGCGCTCAACGGTCTGGATTCGCTGCTGTCGATCGTGCAGATGCCGGCGGGGGTACCGGTGGCGACGCTGGCGATCGGGAAGGCGGGGGCGATCAACGCGGCGTTGCTGGCGGCGGAAATCCTGGCGACGACCGACCTGGAGCTTCGGCGGAACTTGCAGGCGTATCGGCAGGCGAATACGCAGAAGGTTCTCAGCGAAACGATCGATGCGGCACCCGCGCAACCTCATGAACAGTGAACCCATCCTTATGAATCATGCTGTCCTTCTTCCGCCGGCGACCATTGCCATTCTTGGGGGCGGGCAATTGGGGGCGATGCTTTGCGAGGCGGCGAAGCACATGGGCTACCGGGCGCACGTGCTTTCGGAATCGGCGGAGGACCCGGCCGCGCGCTGGGCGGACCGGCACGTGATCGGGGACACTTCGGACCCGGAAACGGTGGCGGCGTTCGCGCGGGATGCGGATGTGCTGACCAATGAATTTGAGCAGGTGCCGCCGGAGGTTCTGGAAGCGGCTGAGGCACTGGGGACGTGCCGGGTGGCGCCGTCGTCGGCGGTGCAGCGGACGTGCCGGGACCGGCGGCACGAGAAGACGTTGTTCGCAAAGTTTGGTTTTCCGCATGGGCCGTTTGCGATCGTGGAGAGGGCGGATGAGGTGGGGCCGGCGTATGAGCGGTTGTCGCGGCCGGTGGGGGGGGCAGGTCAGCGGCTGGCGGTGGTGGCGAAGACGGCGCGCGGGGGGTACGACGGGAAGGGGCAGATGTGGTTGCGTTCGCAAGAGGACGCGCGGGGGGTGTGGGAGGCGCTGGGAGGGGTGGCGCTGCTGCTGGAGCAGGCGGTGCCGTTCATCGCGGAGGCGTCGGTGATCGTGGCGCGGGGACCATCGGGGCAATCGGCGACGTTTCCGATGTTTCGCAACGAGCATCGCCAGGGGATTCTGCACCAGACGGTGACGCCGGCGGGGTTTCCGGCGGCGACGGAGAAAGCGGCGCGGGCACATGCGGCGGGGATCGCGGAGAAGGTGGGATCGGTGGGGCTGCTGGCGGTGGAGATGTTCGTGCTGGAAAACGGGGAGGTGCGGATGAACGAACTGGCGGCGCGGCCGCACAACTCGGGGCATGTGACGTTGCGGGCGACGGCGCGGTCGCAGTTTGAGCTGCACATTGCGGCGATCTGCAATTTGCCGCTGGGGCCGGAGGCGGGGGCGGTGACGGAAGTGCCGCTGCTGCAGCCGGGGGTGATGACGAACCTGCTTGGGGATTTGTGGCATCCGGATGGGGAGGGCGGGCCGCGGGAGCCGGCGTGGGGGGCGCTGTTTGCGGATCCGCGGGCGACGCTGCATCTGTATGGCAAGGCGCCGCGGCCACATCGGAAGATGGGGCACATCATTCACACGGGGGAGACGGCGGCGGAGGCGCTGGGGGCGGCGAACCGGTTGTTCGAAGCGCTTTCGGGGTAGCGGGGCTCTGCGCGGTCAGAGGCCTTTCCAGCGGACAAATCCTTCCATGGCTTCGTATTCGGCGAGACCGAGCTTGTTGTAGGTGGCGGCGGTGGCGCGGTTGCGGTCTTCGGCGCGTTGCCAGAATTCGCGCTGGTCTAATCCGGGGAACATGGCGCGATCCTTCTGGCTTTGATGTTTGAATATGGCCATGCGCTTTCTTAGCAATTCTTCGGGGGAAAGGGGCACGGCCATTTCGACTTTTTCGGGTTCCCATTCCTGCCAGGCACCGCGGTAGAGCCAGACCTCGCACTGGGCGATCCAGCCGCGGGCGTCGCCTTTGGCGATGCGGCGGACGGCTTCGAGCACGGCGGCGAGGCAGACGCGGTGGGTGCCGTGTGGATCGGAAAGGTCGCCGGCAGCATAGATCTGGTGGGGGCGTATTTTCTCGAGCAAATCGACGGTGAGGCGGACGTCCTCTTCGCCGAGGGGCTTCTTTTTGACGCGGCCGGTTTCGTAAAAGGGGAGGTCCATGAAATGAAGGCGATCGACGGGCACGCCGCAGGAGCGGCCGGCGGCACGGGCTTCGCCGCGGCGGATGAGGCCCTTGATGCCCTGGACTTCGGGGGAGTCGACCTGGCCCGGCTTTTTGCGGCGGAGAAAGGCTTCAATATGCTCTTCTACCCGCTTTGCATCCTCGGCACCGATGCCGAAGAGGCGGTTGTACTCGGCTGCAAAGTCCGCGAAGCGGATGGCGTCGGCGTCGAATACGGCGATGTTGCCGGAAGTCTGGTAGGCGACGTGGACCTCGTGGCCCTGGTCGACGAGGCGGATGAGGGTGCCGCCCATGGAGATGACGTCGTCGTCCGGGTGCGGGGAAAAGATGATGACGCGTTTGGGGAAGACGGCGTCGGTGGGGCGGTTGATGTCGCCCTTGCGTTTTTCGCCGCTGGGTTTGCCGCCGGGCCAGCCGGTGATGGTTTCCTGGAGGGCGCGGAAGACGTCGATGTTCACCTCGTAGGCGGATTCGCGGGCGGCGGCGAGTTCCTGGAGGCCATGTTCGTTGTAATCTTCGTCGGTGAGTTTGAGGATCGGCTTGCCGACCTTTCCGGCGAGCCAAATGACGGCCTGGCGGGTCATGACGTCGTCCCAGGCGACGGTATTGCCATCGACGAGCCAGGGGGTTTTGAAGCGCGTGAGCTCGGCGGCGGCGGCCTGGTCGAGGACGATGGCGGCGTGAGCGTGTTCCTGCAGAAAGCTGGCGGCGACGGAGCTGGTGACGGGTCCTTCGACGGCCTGGGCGATGACGGGGGCCTTGTGCTCGCCGAACGCCATGAGCACGACGCGGCGGGCGCTGAGAATGGTGCCGACGCCCATGGTGATGGCGCGGCGGGGGACGTGCTCTTCGCCGAAGAAATCTGCGGCGGCGTCGAGGCGGGTAACGCGGTCGAGGGTGATGAGGCGGGTGCGGGATTCGCGGCCGGAGCCGGGCTCGTTGAAGCCGATGTGGCCGGTGCGGCCGATGCCGAGGATCTGGAGGTCGAGGCCGCCGGCGGCGACGATCATCTCCTCGTAGCGGCGGCAATAGGCGGCGACGTCGGCGAGGGGAATGGTTCCGTCGGGCAGGTGGATGTTTTCGGGACGGATGTCGACGTGGGCGAAGAGGTGCTCCTGCATGAATCGCCAATAGCTTTGCAGTTCTTCGCGGCCCATGGGGAAGTATTCATCGAGGTTGAAAGTGATGACGTTCTGGAAGGAGACTTCGCGGGCGGCGACCATGCGGACGAGTTCGGCGTAAACGCCGACGGGGGTGCTGCCGGTGGCGAGGCCGAGGACGCATTGTTTCCCGGCTTGCTCGCGCTCGCGGATCAGGTCCGCGATGGAGCGGGCGACGGCAATGGAGGCATCGCCGGCTTCTTCGTACACCTGCACCGGAATCTTTTCGATACCGCGACGATGATCCGTCATCGACCACTCTCCTGGCTGGTTTGTTAGGGATTCCACGAGCTTGAATGGTTAATACACGTTGGCGCCGCGGGCGATGAATTCCTTGAATACGGCTGCCGCTTCGTCGTGCAGGATGCCGCCGAGGACTTCGACGGGGCTGCCGCCGAGGCGTTTCATTTGGTCGTTGGAGAGGGAAAGTTCGTTGAAGCCGGCGGATTTGGCGTCGGCGATGGCGGCGGCGAAGACGATGCGGTCGATACCGGCCCAGTGGATGGCGGAGAAGCACATGGGGCAGGGTTCGGTGGAGGAGTAGATGGTGCAGCCGCGGAGGTCGATGGTGCGGAGCTTGCGGCAGGCGAGGCGGATGGCGTTGACTTCGCCGTGGGCGGTGATGTCGGTGGTTTCAAAGACGACATTGTGGGCGGCGACGACGAGTTCGGCCTGCGGGCCCTGGCCGCGGATAATGACGGCGCCGAAGGGGGTCTGGCCCTTGTCGATGGCAGCGCGGGACTGGTCGATCGCCATGCGCATCCATTGCCGGTCGCCGTCCCGTTCGCCTGGATGTTGTTCCACAAGAAACCCCGGTAAAAAAAGCCGCCGCGGCAGAGTTGTCCGCGGCAGCTTCATTCTTACCCGGCCGGTTACAGCTTCTCAACCTTTTGGGACATGTCCTTTTC
>JBEHXY010000035.1:0-16333 GCA_048498455.1 Planctomycetota bacterium
CTCCTTGGCGCTCCTCTTTCCCGTGTCGACGGTCGTCTGAAAGTCACCGGCAGGGCGAAATACGCGGCGGAATTCGACGTGCCGCAGCTGCTGCACGCGGTGGCTGTCGGATCCACGATCGCCCGGGGAACGATCACACAGCTCGATCTTTCGGCGGCGCGCAGCGCCCCGGGCGTGGTGGAAATCTTCACCCACGAGAACACGCCGCGGATGGCCCAGCCGCCGCAGCCGCCGCGCGATCGGCCCACCGGTCCGCAGCCAGGCCAGCGCTTTGTGCCGATGCAGTCGCCGCAGATTCGCTACGCTGGCCAGTTCATTGCGGTGGTGATTGCCGACAGCTTCACCCATGCGCGCGATGCGGCGATGCTGGTTCGCGCGCAATACCAGGAGGAACCGGCCACGTTCTGGACCGGCGAACGGGGCGAGCCGGAGGACCGCAAACCCGCCGAGCCCAAGGCCAACCTGCCCAAGCCCGATTCCAACCGCGGCGACCTGGACGCCGCGATGGCTTCCGCGCCGGTCACCTTCCGCAGCGACTACACGCTTGACCAGGAAAACCACAACCCGATGGAAATGTCCGCCGCCACCGCCGTGTGGCAGGGCGATAAGCTCACCGTTTACACGTCGACCCAGGGCGTGCAGGGGGCCCAGAAGATCATCGCCCAGGCGCTGCAACTCTCGCCGGAAAACGTGAAGATTCTCTGCCCGTTCGTCGGCGGAGGCTTTGGGTGCAAGGGGTCGGTGTGGCCGCACGAATACCTCACCGCCGCCTTCGCCCGGCAGCTCGGTCGGCCGGTGAAGTGGATGCTCACGCGGCAGCAGATGTTCACCTCCGTCGGCCACCGGCCCTTCATGCTGCAGCGCCTGGAAATCGCCGCCGATTCGGGCGGAAAGCTGCAGGGCATCGGGCACCACACGTTCAATTCCACGTGCACCTATGGCGACTGGGTGGAATCGGCCGCGAAACAAACGCCCATGCTTTATTCCTGCCCCAGCGTGCGCACATCGCACCGGCTGGTGCCCATCGACACGCCGATCCCTTGCCAGATGCGTGCTCCGGGCCATGCGCCGGGCACGTGGGCGCTGGAAGTGGCGCTTGATGAACTCGCCTATGCGGTCAACAAGGATCCGCTGGAGATCCGCCTGATCAATTACGCCGAGCGCGATGAGGGCGAGGACAAGGAGTTCACTTCCAAAAATCTCCGGGCGTGCTATCAGCAGGCGGCGGAGCGCTTCGGCTGGTCGAAGCGCACGCCGGCGCCCGGCTCCATGAAGGATGGACGGCAGCTGGTGGGATGGGGCATGGCCACGGCGACGTACCCCTCCAACCAGAGTCCCTCCTCCGCGCGCGTGCAGCTCCTCACCGACGGCACCGCGCGCGTGACGATTGCCTCGCAGGATCTCGGCACCGGCACCTACACCATCCTGTCGCAAATCGCCGCCGATCGCCTTGGCCTCAAGCCCGAACAGGTGCGCGTCGACATCGGCAACTCGGCGTTTCCCACGTCGCCCACCTCCGGCGGTTCGCAAACCGCGGCCACCGCCGGCAACGCCGTCTTCGCCGCCGCCAACGAAGCCCGCGCGCAATTGCTGAAGATCGCCGACGCCCGTTTCTCCGTCCGCGGAGGACAACAGGAGCTCTCCGGCGGCCGCATCCATTTCGGATCAGAATCCATCGCCATCGCCGACATCCTGAAAAAGCACGGCGCGCCGATCGAAGGCGTCGTCCAGAATTCCGGCGGGAAGCAGCAGCAGTACTCCGCCCACTCCCACGGCTGCCATTTCGTCGAGGTGCGGATCGATCCGGATCTTCGCCACATCCGCGTGGCGCGGGTCGTCTCGCGCTTTGCCGCCGGCACCATCCTCAACCACAAGACCGCGCACTCACAAATTCTGGGCGGCATCGTCATGGGCATTGGCGCCGCGCTGCTGGAGGTCACCCATTACGATCCCCGCCGCATCCGCCCCGTGAATCAGAATCTCGCCGATTACCTGGTGCCGGTGAACCCCGACATCCCGCCGATCGATTGCGATTTTGTCGAGGAGCCCGACACCCGCATCAACCCCCTGGGCGTCAAGGGCGTCGGCGAGCTGGGCACGACGGGCATCGCCGCGGCGGTCGCCAACGCCTGCTACCACGCCACCGGCAAACGGCTGCGCCACCTGCCGATCACGATCGAGATGCTGCTTTAAGCAGCGCGTGCACAGACCAAGGGCCAGTTCGGTGGAAGCAGAAACGGATTTCACCACAGAGAGCACAGAGGACACAGAGGTCACAGAGTTTCCGGGGACTTTCTGTGGAGTCCCCGTGGCGCTTCCGACGGAGCCCTTGGCACGTCTCCGTGCTCTCTGTGCCCTCTGTGGTGATACAGGTTCTCACCCCGCCTTGGCTTCGTAATACTCCTGGATGTGCTCGTACACCTCCGGCGGAAATTCCAGGTCGCGGTACACGTTGCCCTCGTCCGGATCGCCCGCGGGCAGCATCTGGAACGCCTGCTCCTGCTGCCATTGCAGAATCTTCTCGCGCCGCGGCGGGTTGTAATCGCGCCCCTGCACCTGCTGCACCAGGGCCCGCGCCTGCGTTTCGCTGAAGTCCTTGTCCTTCTGCAGCAGCTCGACGAGTTCCTCCTCGTCCATGAAATGGCGGGCGACCATCGCAAAGACCAGGCGACCGTAGTGGCCGATGTCCTCGCCGCGCTCCAGGGCCTCGATCATGCGGTTCATCATTCCGTTCTTGCGAAGCTCACGCAGTGCCATGATGCACTCCTTGTTGGTGGAAGATTCGTTAAATGCCGCGGGACACCTTGGCCGGCGCCGCGGTCACAGGAGCACCTTCCGCAAGGCCGATGCCAAGGAGTACGGTTTTAGTTAGGTATCGCAAAAATGGGAGCCGCCGCCGCCGCGTGCTACAATCCCTCGCTGTGAAAGACCTCCCCGCCATCCTCGCCGCCCATGCCCGCCTTCGCGCTGCGGGTGAAGAATCGCTGCTGGTCACCCTCGTCCACACGCAAGGCTCCACCTACCGGCGGCCCGGCGCCCGCATGCTCGTGCTGCCCGGCTGCCAGACGATCGGCACCATCTCCGGCGGCTGTCTGGAACCGCAAGTCGCGCGCGACGCCTTCGCCGCCACACGCATGCAACCGCGCGTCCTGCTGGCTGTCGAGAACTCCGCCGACGACGACGCCTGGGGGCCCGGCTCCGGCTGCCACGGCCGCCTGTCGCTGCTCGCCGAACGCATTGCGCCGGGTGCATCTCATACCGCGCTCGATCTTCTCGCGCAGGTCCGCACCAGCCACCGGCACGAAGTGCTTGGCCACTTCTTCACACGCAGTGCCGACGGCGCTCTCCTCCCCATCGCCCCGCTCACCGACGCCCGCTGGCAATCGGAGCTCGCCACCACCCGCGCCAACGCCGCCTCGCGCTGGGTCGAGCACGAGACCACCGCCGCGTTCCTCGAAGTGATCGCCCCCCCAGCGCACCTGCTGCTTTGCGGCGCCGGCAACGACGCCCAGCCCGTCGCGCGCATCGCCGCCGAACTCGGATGGGCGGTCACCGTTGTCGATTCCCGCGCCCGCCTCGCCACCGTCGAGCGTTTCCCCACCGCCGAGCACGTCTCCGCCGACGGCCCCGACGCCGTCCCCGCTCTGCTCCGCCCGCACTCCGCCGCCGTGCTCATGTCCCACCGCTTCTCCGACGACGCCGCCACCCTGGGCCACCTGCTGGGCCGCGACCTTCCCTACATCGGCCTGCTCGGCCCGCGCCGCCGCACCGAGCGCCTCCTCGCCCACCTGCGCGAGCAAGGCCACGATCTCTCGCCCGCGCGCCTGGCCCCCATCCGCTCGCCGATCGGCCTCGACCTCGCCGCCGATTCCCCCGAAACCATCGCCCTGAGCATCCTGGCCGAAATCCAATCCGCCCTCGCGCACCGGATTCCCACGCCGCTGCACCAGCGCACCGGCCCGCTCACGCTCACGAACCTTCCGCCCGCGCCAACGCCGGCGGAATCCCCCGGCCGCTGCGCCCTATGACCCCCCCACCGCCAATCGCCGCCATCCTCCTCGCCGCCGGTGAATCCTCGCGCATGCGCCCCGCAAGCCCCACCCCCAAGCAACTCCTTCCTTTCCGCGGCACCCCGCTGCTGCACCATGCCATCGCCACCGCGCAAGCCGCCGCGCTCTCGCCGATCACCGTCGTCCTGGGCGCGCACGCCGAAAAAATCCGCCCCACGCTCACTGATCTCCCCGTGCACATCGCCGACAACCCCGACTGGCCCAGCGGCATGGGCTCCTCGCTGCGCGCCGGCCTCGCTGCCACCCTGCATCGCGCGCCCACCGTCGATGCCGTCCTGCTGATGCTCTGCGACCAACCGCTCCTCACCCCCGCCGACCTACGCGCGCTGATCGCCCTGCACGAAGAATCCCGCAAACCCCTCATCGCCGCCGCCTACAACCACACCCTCGGCGTTCCCGCGCTCATCGCCCGCGCCCACTTTCCCACCCTCGCGGCACTTCCCAACGACGCCGGCGCCAAATCCCTCTTCACCCGTTTTCCCAACGACCTCGCCATGCTGGTTCTCCCCCACGCCGCCCAAGACATCGACAACCCCGACGACTACGCCCGCCTCCTCGCGCAGAATCCCCCTGCGTGAGACCTCCACCCTCTTTCATGGCCTTCGTGTCTTTCGTGGCCATTCCCCCCGTCGCCACCTTTAGCTCCCCCCGCCTCCCCCGGCACCGCTGTTCTTGTCCGAGTACGCCTGCACGATGTTCTGCACCAGCCGGTGCCGCACGATGTCGCCCTTGTCCAGCTTGATGAACGCGATCCCCTTGATGCCGCGGAGCGTCCGGTGCGCATCGGTCAGCCCCGACGACTGCCCCGCCTCCAGATCCACCTGCGAGGGATCACCGGTCACGATCATCTTGCTCCGCTCGCCCAGGCGCGTGAGGAACATCAGCATCTGCGAAGGCGTCGTGTTCTGCGCTTCATCCAAAATCACCACCGCCTCGTTGAGCGTCCGCCCGCGCATGTACGCCAGCGGCGCCACCTCGATGATGTCGTTGGCCATGTACCGCCGAATCTGCTCGAAGGTCATCATGTCCGAAAGCGCATCGAGCAGCGGCCGCAGGTAGGGGTTCACCTTCTCCTCGATGCCCCCGGGCAGAAAGCCCAGCTTCTCCCCCGCCTCCACCGCCGGCCGCACCAGCACGATGCGCCGAATGATCGACCGCCGCAGCAGGCTCACCGCCATCGCCACGGCCAGAAACGTCTTGCCCGTCCCCGCCGGCCCCTCGCAAAAGACCAGGTCGTTGTGCGCGATGGACGTCAGATACCGCTTCTGCCCCTCGGTCTTGGCGTGCACCAGTTGCCCGCGCGCCGTCACGTCGAGCGCCCCCGATTCGTCTGGCCCCGACGCTGACGAATCCCCCGCGATTTCCGCCTCCGTCCGCCGCACGATCGCCACCAGCTGGTCGCGATCCACCGCCGGATGGTGCCGCAGGTAGCGCTGCAATTCCGCGATCACCGCCGCCGCGCGCGACACCGCCGCCGGCTCGCCGGAGATCCGCAGCGAGTCGTTCCGCGCCGACAGGTGCACGTCCAGCAGTTCCCGCAGCAGCTTGATGTTCCGATCCGCGTGCCCCAGGAACGCCGACGGATCGATCGCGGGATCAATGGCCAGATTCAAATTCATGCAACACTCCAAGGGAAATTCACAATCGCCCCGCGCCCCGCCTCATCCGCTACGCCCGCTTCCGCCGGAACACGCCCAACTGCGACAGATCCGACAACAGCGCCAATCCCAGCAGCACCATCGAGAGCGGCTGGCCCGCAATGGGCCCCCAGTAAAAAACGCACACCTCATACGCCAGCGTCGTCGCCGGCAGGAAAATAAACCCCGCCAGCGGCACCAGCGCGCTGTGAAAGACCTTCGCCGGCATCACCGGGTCGAAAAAGTAAATCAGCGCCAGAAGCAGCCGCGGCCACACCGCCCCGATAATCGCAAACAAACAGCAGCCCATGCTCGCTCCGCTTCTCCCCGGCCGCCCTCCCGTGCCGACGATTGTAGGAACGCCCCTCCCCCTTTTCCCGTCCACCGCCCGTGGCCGCCCCGCCCTGCCGGGTCCCGCCTACTCCAGGTGCGGCTCCGGCGGCAGCGGCTCGTGCTGCAGCTCCCGCCCATAGAGCACCGAATACTTCAGCGTCGCCCCGATCGTCGATTTAAGCGCGATCGTCAGCCCGAAGCGACCGTCCAGAAACGCGCCCTTGAGAAAGTAGTACTTCAGGAACGTCAGCCCCGGCCGCGCCAGCAACTGCCCCAGCGTCGCCCGCTTCCCCCGCGCCTGCATCGCATCGGCAAGGATCGACGCATGCTCTTCCATCCGCGGCCCATCACAAAAATCCTTCGGCGAAAACGGCGTCAGCCGGTTGTGCAGCAGCGGATGCTTCAACCGGCTCACCGTGAAGCCATACTTGGGCGTGCGAATCTCCGGCGCCGACTGCGGCGCCCACTGCGTGCGATGCTTGTGTATCAGCCGCGTCTGGTAATCCGGCGACCAGCAGCGCACATAGCGCCGGGCGATGAAGTTCTTCCGCGGCATCTCAAAAATCGCCGCCTTCTCCAGCTGCTCGGCCTTCAGTCCCTGGATCTCCGCCTGCAGCCCGTTCGACACCTCTTCGTCCGCATCCAGCAGCAGCACCCAGTCCGTCGGACACAGCGATGCCGCAAACTGCCGCTGCGGGTTGTAGCCCCGGAACGGCTCCGACACCACCTTCACCCCGCGGTTCTGCGCCCCCTCATGCTCGCGGCAAATCTCCAGCGTGCCGTCCGTCGAGCCCGAATCCACCACCACGATCGACTGGCACCACGTCAGCGAATTCAGCGCAAGGCCGATGCGCTTGGCCTGGTTCTTGGCGATGATGCAGGCGGAAACCGGGGGCATGCGTCGGTGCTGTTCTCCTCTGGGGGTTAACGGGTCAGACCGGCGTCTTCATCCCGATCGCGCGCAGGGCACACCACTTCTTCTGCGCTTCAAACAGGCAAAAAATCCCCGCCGCCGCCGCACACCCCACCACGATCCAGAGCCACCACGTTCCCGCCCACAGGGCCAGCGCCGCCAGCATGCCCGCCACCAGCAGGGCCATGATGCCGTACACCCGCCGAATCTTCGCCCCGGTGCTGTCGATGTTGCATTTCATGCAGACCATCGTAAGCGAGAAGCCCCCGCCGGAAAAGAAAAAGGCCGCGCTCTTCAGCGCGGCCTTCCTTTTCCATCTCTGCGGTGCCTGCTCAGGAATTGGGCATCAGCTCCGGCGGCGCCACCGTGTCCCCGCCATCGCCCAGTTGCTTGGCCACATACCCCGGCTGCTGCGAACGCTGCATCTCCACGTTGTAGGCGTTGAGAATTTCCTTCTCGATCATGTGGCGGCACTCCGCGTTGATCGGATGCGCCACGTCGCAGTGCATCTTCACCCGCTCGCCCGCCGGAACCATCGGCGGCAGCGCCACGCCGCACTGGTTGCAGAACCGCGCGTGCAGGTGATTCTTCCCCCGGCACTGCGGACACGAAGCCATGATCTTCCGCGAAGGCATCGCCACGAACAGCCCGTTGGGCCCATGAATGATCTTGATGTCCCGGATCACAAAGCAGCCGTCAATCGTGATGCAGCAGAACCCGCGCAGGCGGTCCTGTCCGTGGGGCGCCAGCTGAATGGCAACGTCGGTGATTTTCACGATGCACTCCTGAGCAAAACCGGGCCGTCGAGGCACGCACGCATGGAGCGCGCGCGGTGGGCGGAAAGAGAAACTTCACGCAGCGTGGCGACCTGTTTATGGATGAGCTTCAGCATAACAGCGAATCACGCCCACGAAAAAGGGCTGCGTGCAAAAATACAGTGCCCGCAGGGAGGTTCCGCGAAATCAGGCAAGGGCTATCAAGGAGAAGCGTCAGGGGTGGGAGCAAACCGCATATGAAATTTATGTTAGCGGGTATATCGGCATCATGCCGAGCCTTGTTGCAAATTGCAAGGAGGTTGTGCGAATCCAGCCAACTTGGGAAACCCAGGCAGTACCGCCAGCCGTTGCATCCGCCCTTTTTCCCCCCTATTCTGCCCCGATGGTCCAGGCATTCGTAGCGATGGGCTCCAACCAGGGGCGACGGCAGGCCGCTCTCCGCACCGCCCTCGAACGTCTCGGCCGCCTCCCCGATACCCGCATCACCGCCGTCGCCGACTTCCTCGAAACCGAGCCCGTCGATGCCCCGGCCGGTTCCGGCAAATTCATCAACAGCGCCGTCGCTCTCGAAACCCAACTCTCCCCGCGCCAGCTTCTCACCGAGCTCCTCCGCATCGAATGCGAGCTCGGCCGGCAGCGCGATCCCGCCCTCAAAAACGCCCCGCGCACCATCGATCTCGACCTCCTTCTCTATGGCGACCAGGTCCTCCACGAAGAAGGGCTCGACCTGCCCCACCCGCGCCTGCACCAGCGCAGCTTCGTCCTGCGCCCGCTGGCGCAAATCGCCCCCGACGTCCTTCACCCGGCCCTCCACCAAACCATCGCCCGGCTTTGGAGCGCCCTTCAACAGGAACCTGCCTCGTGGAAGTGATTCATACCCTCTCGGCCTTCCGCGAATGGCGTGCTTCCGTTTCGGGCACCGTCGCCTTCGCCCCCACCATGGGCGCCCTGCACGAAGGCCACGCCTCCCTGTTCCGCCAGGCCAAAGCGCTTGCCGGCGACCGCGGCGCCGCCGTCAGTTCGATCTTCGTCAACCCCACGCAATTCGGCCCCGCCGAGGATTTCACCAAGTATCCCCGCACACTGGATGCCGACGTGCAGATCCTCCGCGCCGTCGGCACCGCCGCCGTCTTCGTCCCCAGCGCGCAGGAAATGTACGGCGTCGCCGGCGGCGCTCCGCTCAACGCCCTCTCGCAAACCACCGCCATCACCGTCGACCCCGGCGTGCTGGGCACCGTTCTCGAAGGGGCCATCCGCCCCGGCCACTTCCGCGGCGTCTGCACCGTCGTGCTCAAGCTCCTCAACATCGTCCAGCCCACCCACCTGCTCCTGGGGCAGAAAGATTTCCAGCAGCAGGCCGTCCTGCGCCAGATGTGCACGCAGCTCAATCTCCCCGTCGAAGTCGTCACCTGTCCCACCGTCCGCGAACCCGACGGCCTGGCCCTCAGCAGCCGCAACCGCTACCTCTCCCCTGAGGAACGCGCCCGCGCCGTCGGCCTGTGGGAGGCGCTCTCCGCCGCGAAAGCCGCGTTCGAGGCTGGCACCCGCTCCCCCGATGCCCTCGCCACCGCCATGCGCAACAAACTGGACGCCCGCCATCTCGAAACCCAGTATGCCTGTGTCGTCCATGCCCACACCCTCGCCGCTTTCCCCGGCCCCATTGACGCCCCGGCCGTCTGCCTGATCGCCGCAAAAAACGGCGCCACGCGCCTGATCGACAACCTGCTTCTCTCCTCCGCATAAACCCGGATCGCACGCCGCCCTTTTCGCCGGTGTGACAGTTCCCCCCGGCCCCTGTAAGCTGGCCATTCCGCCGTCAAAAACGGGAAATCAACCGGAAAGCAACCATGGACCCGCGGCGACGTTAATCATCCGTAAACGATTCTTTGGAGTCTGCATGAAGCGTACACTCGTTGCCGCATTGATGATGGCGGCCACCTCCGCCTGCACCGCCACCACCACCAATTCCACCGGCGTCCAGGTCACGCGCCAGGACCCGCGCAAGATCGCCATCGGCCCCTCCGCCGCCGTCAAGTACGCCACCGCCGTCGTCAGCCCCGCGGTCGTCCGCCTCGACGTCGTCACCGAAAACTACTCCCAGGGACAGGCCCGCTCCAGCCGCGCCATCGGCAGCGGCGTCATCATCGACGTCGAAGGGCACATCCTCACCAATTTCCATGTCGCCGGCCGCGCCCGCCGCATCGACGTCACCCTCGCCAACCTCGAGCATGTCCGCGGCAAACTCATCGGCTCCGACCACTGGACCGACCTCGCCCTCGTCCAGCTCGACCTTGATGAAATGAAACGCCGCAATCTCTCCTTCTCCTTCGCCCCCATGGGCAAAAGCTCCGAAGTCGAACTCGGCGAACCGGTCATGGCCGTCGGCACGCCCTACGGCCTCTCGCGCACCGTCACCTCCGGCATCGTCTCCAACACCGACCGCTTCTTCGATGAAACCACCATCGAAGGCTACGAAACCGGCTGGTTCAACAACTGGATCCAGACCGACGCCGCCATCAACCCCGGCAATTCCGGCGGCCCCCTCATCAACATGCGCGGCGAAGTCATCGGCATCAACACCCGCGGCGTCAGCGAAGGCAACAGCCTCGGCTTCGCCATCCCCATCGACACCGCCAAGGAAGTCGCCGGCGAACTCCTCAAGGACCACAAGGTCGTCCGCAGCTACACCGGCATCACCCTGCAGCCCCTCCAGGACCTCGAAAAATTCTACGACCTCCAGGGCAACCAGGGCGTCCTCATCGCCAGCGTCGAACAGGACTCCCCCGCCGCCAAGGCCGGCCTCCGCGCGGAAGACATCCTCCTTTCCGTCGACGGAAAACCCGTCAACGTCCGCTTCCCCGAGCAGCTCGCCTACGTCCGCAAACTCATCAGCGACTACCCCGTCGGCAGCCGCATGACCCTCACCGTCCGTCACAACGGCGCCACCGGCTCCGCCACCGCCCCCGGCAAATCCGCCGACACCACCGTCGGCCTCGCCACCGAACGCCTCGAAAGCGTCGTCACCGAGGAAACATCCGTCGCCGAATGGGGCCTCAGCGTCCGCGACCTCACCCGCGCTTACCTGCGCGAAGAGCGCATCCCCTACACCCAGGGCGTCCTCGTCACCGGCGCACGCCCCGGAAGCCCCGCCGAACGCGCCCAGATCAACCGCGGCGACATCATCCTCCGCGTCGGCCCCAAGCCCATCACCAGCACCGAGGACCTTACCGCCGCCGTCGAAGCCTGGGCCAAGACCCCCAAGTCCATCGAAGTCGACATCCGCCGCGACCGCGGCGAACTGATCCGCGTCGTCAAGCCCGAGGCCCAGTGACCGGATCCTTACCCCTGCGTCCATCACCCCGTGACCCCTTACCCCTTTGGAGAGAGCGCATGCGCGTCAACCATAAATCCCTTCTCCTCGTGACCCTCGCCGCCGGACTCCTTGGCGCCCGCGCCTCCCGCGCCGCCGTCGACCTCGACGCCAAGGCCGCCGAGGTCGTCAAATCCATGGTGGTCGTCGAATACACCCTGCGCAACGAAAACGCCTCGCAGGAACAATCCGGCCAGGGCCTCGTCGTCGGCAAGGGCGGCGTCATCCTCATCGCCGGCAGCCTCTTCCCCGAAAACCTGCCCCACGAATGGGTCCGCGACATCAAGGTCCGCCTCCCCGGAAAAAACTTCACCAGCGTCCCCGCCAAGTTCCTCGGCCGCACCCGCGACCGCCTCTTCGCCTTCCTCAAAACCACCGAAGCCATCGACGCCCCCGTCTTCGAGCCCGGCGAAATCGCCGAGGCCAAGCTCGGCCAGCAGGTCTTCTCCCCCGCCATGGCCGGCAAGTCCGGCGGCTATGAAACCATGATCGGCGTCTCCCGCGTCAAGGCCATGCTCCACCTCACCCACACCGTCATGGGCACCGATTCCTTCGGCCTCACCCGCGGCACCGCGCCGGTCTACGACCTCGACTCCGGCCAGGTCGTCGGCATCTCCATGCCCGCCGCCGGAGACAGCATGGTCCTCCGCGATTCCAGCGGCGCCCGCCGCGTCGAACTCATCGACGAAGACCAGACCAGCCTCTTCCTCCCGCGCGAGGAAATCCTCGATGTCTTCAAAAACATCCCCACCGAACCCTTCGACGCCAAGCGCTCCTGGCTCGCCGTCGATGAAGTCACCGGCCTGGAAGAGGATGTCCGCGAAGGCAAGGAGATCACCCAGCCCTCCGGCGTCATGATCGGCGCCGTCATCGCCGGCGAAGCCGCCGAAAAGGCCGGCCTCAAGCCCCGCGACATCGTCCTCACCGTCGACGGCAAGGAATTCAGCAAAAGCCCCGTCCCGGAACTCATGGTCACCCACTTCATGCGCGTCCTCGACAAGCACGCCCCCGGCGACACCGTCACCCTCGGCGTCCTCCGCGATGGCAGAAAAATCGACGTCAAGGTGACCCTCGGCGAGTTCCCCAAGCTCGGCGCCGAAATGCCCCACGTTTTCTCGCCGCGCGTCGGCGTGGTCACCCGCGATGTCGTCTTCACCGACCTCTATGCCCGCCGGCTCGCCACCGACACCAAGGGCGTCATGGTCGCCCTCGTGAAAAACGGCTCCCCCGCCGGCCTGGGCACCACGCCCCTCCGTGCCGGCATGCTGATCACCAAGGTCGACGACCAGCCCGTCGAAAATGAAAAGCAGTTCACCGACGTCGTCGAAAAGGAAACCGCCCGCGCCGATCTCAAGGAAATGGTCTTCTCCGTCATCCTCCCCAACGGCGACACCCAGGTCTGCCGCGTCGACCTCACCAAGTAACCCCCGCCCAAACCCGCGCAAATAAAAGAGCCCGGCGATCTTGCGATCCGCCGGGCTCTTTTTTCCAGGCACCTTTTCGTGTGCTTCGTGTGCTTCGTGTGCTTCGTGGCCATTCGTCGGCCATGAGCCGACACTCAATACTTCCGGTTCGGAAGCGCTTCCTTCACGTTCGTTTCGTCAAACAGCTCTTCCTTCGAGTAGGTGGTCTTGGGCACTTCCTGCCCGGCCGCAATCTTGTGCGCCATGTCGAACAGCGTCGGCCCCAGCAGCGGGTTGCACTCCACCGTGCAGTTGATTTCCCCGCGCGAGATCGCCTCCAGCGCCGCCTTCACGCCGTCCACCGACACCACGATGATGTCTTTGCCCGGCTGCTTGCCCGCGTCCTTGATCGCCTGGATCGCTCCCAGCGCCATGTCGTCGTTGTGCGCAAACAACGCCGTGATGTTCTTGCCTTCCGCGGATTTCAGGAACGTCTCCATCACTTCCTTGCCCTTGGCCCGCGTGAACTCACCCGTCTGCGAGAGCACGATCTTCATGTCCGGGTGCGACTTGATCGCGTCCTCAAATCCCTTCTTGCGGTCGTTCGCCGGCGCCGCCCCCAGCGATCCCTGCAGCTCCGCGATCACCGCTTTGCCGCCGGTCTTCTTCACCAGCCACTCGCCCGCCCGCTTGCCTTCCTCGATGAAGTCCGACCCCACAAACGTCACGTACAGGTCCTCCGGCGAATCGATCCGGCGATCCGCGATGATCACCGGAATCTTCGCCGCCTTGGCTTCCTTCAAAATCGGCGTCCACCCCGTGTCCACCAGCGGGTCCAGCATGATCACGTCCACCCCCTGGGCGATGAACGTTTGCAGCGCCTTGATCTGGTTGTCCGGCTTGCCGTCCGCCGCGATGAAGTTGAGAGTGTCGCCGCGCTTGGCGGCCTCCGCCTGCACCGAGGCCGTGTTGGCCGCGCGCCAGTCAGACTCCGCCCCCGTCTGGGCGAACCCGATCGTCAGGTGCTTGGTGCCGGCGTTCGCCCCCGGGCCCGTGCTCGCCCCGGTCGTGGTGCCGCCGCCGGTCGAACCATTGTCGCCGCAGGCAGCGAGCGTCAACGCGGTAAGCATCGCGCACGCGGCGTGCAGGAAGTGTTTGCGCTTCATCACAGGGTTCCTCCGAAAGGTGCTTGTAGACATGTGCCGGAAGTGTAACCCGCGGCAGCCCCGCTGGCGATACCCACACCCTTCAGGCCGCGGGAGCCGCCGGCGCGCCGTGCGCGATCGCCTGCATGATCCCCGCCTCCGACACCTCGCTCCCCGAAAGCTCCGCCACCTTCTGCCGGTCGCGCAGCACCACCACCCGCTGGCACGAACGCGCCACTTCCTCCAGCTCCGACGAAATGAACACCACCGCCAGCCCCTTCTGCCGCAGATCGTCGACGTAGCGCGCAATTTCAAACTTCGCGCCCACGTCGATCCCGCGCGTGGGTTCGTCCAGGATCAGCAGCTTCGGCTGGGCCGCCAGCCACCGGGCAAGAATCGCCTTCTGCTGGTTGCCGCCTGAAAGAAACCGGATCGGCGTCTCCCCCGACGCCGTCTTGATGCCCAGCGCCTTGATGAACCGCTGCGTGATTTCCCGCTGTTCCGCCGGCCTGATCCGCCGCAGCCACCCGCGCTGCGTCTGCAGCACCAGCACGATGTTTTCCCGCACCGACAAGTCCGGCACGATCCCCGCCACCTTGCGGTCCTCCGGGATGAACCCCAGCCCCCGTTCGATCGCCGCCTTCGGGGAACGGATGCGCGCCGGGGCGCCGCCGATCGCGATCGAGCCCGTGTCCGCGCGGTCCGCGCCAAACAGCAGCCGCACAAATTCCGTCCGCCCCGATCCCAGCAGCCCCGCCAGCCCCACCGTTTCGCCCGCCTTCACCGCAAAATCCATCGGCTGGATGCTCCCCGTCCGCCCCAGGTTCCGCGCTTGCAGCACCACCGGCGCCCCGGCGGCGGCGCTCACCACCGGCTTCACCCCGCCGGAAACCTTCGACGCATGCTCCACTTCCCGCCCCATCATCCGCGCGATCAGTTCCAGCCGCGGCAGCGTCGCCGCTTCAAATTCTCCCACCAGCTTGCCGTTGCGCAGCACCGTGATGCGGTTCGACACAGCGTAGACCTGCTCCATGAAATGCGTGACAAAGACGATGCCCATCCCGCCCGCCGCCAGTTGCCGCATGATCGTGAAGAGTTGCTGAACCTCGTTTTCATCCAGCGACGAGGTGGGCTCGTCGAGGATCAGCACCCTGGCGGAAAAGTCGACCGCCCGCGCGATGGCCACCATCTGCTGGATCGCGATCGAGTAGGAACGCAGCGGCCGCGACACGTCGATGTGCCCCAGGCCCAGACGTTCCAGGGCCGCCCGCGCCCGGGTGCGGATCGAGACCCAGTTGATCAGTCCCGCGATGCCCGGCTGCCGGCCCAGGTACAGGTTCTCGGCGACCGAGAGTTCGGGAATCAGGTTCACTTCCTGGTAAACCGTCGAAATGCCCAGGTGCTGCGCCGCCAGCGGCGACGCCGGCGCAATCGCCTGTCCGTTGAGGCGCACCGTGCCGGCATCGCGTGGATAGACGCCGGTGAGCACCTTGATGAGCGTCGACTTGCCCGCCCCGTTCTCGCCCATCAACGCATGGATGTCGCCGGCGCGAAGCGTGAAATCCACGCCGTCGAGGGCGCGCGTGCCGGTGAACTGCTTGGTGATGCCGCGCAATTCGAGAAGTTCGTGGCCCGTGGAAGTACTCATCAGCTGTTCCGGCATGCTTGCGGAGCCTCTTAAATAGTGATAACAAAGGGGGCTGTCAATTCGATGCAATCGCCGCGGAGCTCACCGGGAATGACAGAGTCCTCAACACCCCCCCTACCGCCGGAGCGGGGCACGGGACCCGGCCAGCCCGCGGTGGCGTACGAGACGCCGGGGCGCGCGATGACGCCGCAGCCCCCGCCGCCGGCGGAGCGCACCTCGCTGATCAAAAAACTACGGACCTTTCCGCTGATCTGGCCGCTGCTGGCGTTCCTCCTGCTGCTGCTGATCAACCTTGTGCGCGATCCGGGATTCTTCCACATCGGGATGGTGCAGGGGCGGCTGTTCGGAAGTCCCGTCGACATTCTCAACCGCGGCGCGCCGGTGATGCTCATGGCCCTGGGGATGGCGCTCGTCATCGGCACCGGCGGCATCGACCTGAGCGTCGGGGCCATCATGGCGATCGCCGGCGCCATGGCCGCCGGCATGCTCGTGCCCGAGAAAACCGCCTTCGCCGGACTGCACCCGCAGGGCGTGGCCGTCGCCATCCTCATCGGCCTGCTCGCCGCCACCATCGCCGGCGCCTGGAACGGCCTGCTGGTCGCCGTCTTCCAGGTCCAGCCGATCGTCGCCACGCTCGTCCTGATGGTCGCCGGCCGCGGCGTCGCGCAGCTCATCACCCGCGGCCTGCAGCCCACCATCGAGCCCGGACCTTTCAGCTTCATCGGCCGCGGCACGTTTCTGTGGATGCCCTTCCCGGTCACCATCGTCGTCGTCGCCTCCCTGCTCACGCTCGCGCTCACACGCCTCACGGCGCTGGGCCTCTTCATCGAATCCATCGGCAACAACCCCGTCGCCTCCACCTTCGCCGGCGTGCCGGCGCGGCTGGTGAAGTTCATGGCCTACGCTTTCAGCGGCCTGTGCGCCGGGATGGCCGGGCTGATTCAAACCTCCGACATTCTCAGCGCCGACCCCTCCAAGGTCGGCTTGTACAGCGAGCTCGACGCCATCCTCGCGGTGGCGGTCGGCGGCACGGCGCTG
>JBEHXY010000036.1:0-16090 GCA_048498455.1 Planctomycetota bacterium
CTGGCGACCCAGCTCGCCTGCGAGATTCTCGCCGAGCCCGTCGTCCACGACGGCGATGTCATCGGTATTCTTATGGCCGGAAACAAGAGCGGCGACGACCCCGATCTCTCCTCCGTTGAAATGCAACTCTGCGACGCCATCGCCCACTTCGTTGGCGTCTTCCACGAAAACATCGCCCGCTTCGCCGACCAGCGACAGCTCTTCCTCGGCACCGTCCACGCGCTCACCTCCGCCATCGACGCCAAGGACGCCTACACCTGCGGCCACTCCGAACGCGTCGGCATACTCGCCGCCGCCATGGCCCGCGCGCTCCACCTCCCCGACGAACAAGTCGAACTCTTTCGCCTCGCCGGAATGGTCCATGATGTGGGAAAAATCGGCGTTCCCGAAGCGGTCCTCCGCAAACCCGGCCGCCTCACCGAGGAAGAATTCGCCGAAATTCAGAAGCACCCCCGCATCGGCCACACCATCCTCCACGGCATTCCGCAGATGGCCGGCGTGCTGCCCGCCGTCCTTTACCATCATGAACGCTGGGACGGCAAGGGCTATCCCGATCGCCTCGTCGGCGAGCAGATTCCGCTCATAGCCCGCGTTCTGGGGCTCGCCGACACCTTCGATGCCATGAGTTCGCACCGCGCTTATCGCGCCGCCCGCCCCCGCGAAACCGTCCTCGCCGAACTCCTCCGTTGCGCCGGCTCCCAGTTCGACCCCGCCCTCGCCCCCCTCTTCGCCACCCTGGACTTCACCGACTTTGACGCCGCACTTTCCCACCATTCGCCTGCCCAACCCTGAAGCGATTCAACCCGCGCCGCTGTGCAGCAATCGGTGTGCGCCAAATCAGGCGTCGCAGGCTTTGACCGTCTCCAAACAACACCCGCCCCCCATTTCCACCGCCCCCTCCTTGCCCGCTGCGGGAACGCTACACCCCACCCCGCGACAGCGCCAAGAACAATCCGCGACTCACCCCAACCCACCTCTCGCCGCCCCGCCTCTGACCTGCATCTGAACGGCATTTACAGAAAAGGCTCCCTTTTTCAGGAAGCCCTTCAAGCGAAAAACAGCTTGTTTTCTGCATCGGGGCGACAGGATTTGAACCTGCGACTTCCTGGTCCCAAACCAGGCGCTCTAGCCAGGCTGAGCTACGCCCCGTTAAGAATCGCAGTATACCAGACTCCCCCGCCCGTCACGAGCCCGCCTCCCTTCACGCGGGCTGCGCCGCCGCCGAACCCCCCGGTGGCGACAACAGCCGTCCCAGTTCCGCCTCCGCCATCTCCCGCTCCCCCGCATTGTGCAACCGCGGAATCACCCCCTCCAGCAGCTCCCGCGCCCGCGCCCCGTTCGGACGATACCGAAGATAAATCAGCGCCAGCACCAGCACGATCTGCTCCTCCTGCGGCCGCTTCGGATACGCCCGCAGGTAATCCTCATACGCCGCCGCCGCATCCCCATACTGCCCCTCCGCCATCAACGCATTGGCCACATCCAGCTGGTCCTGCGCCGTCAAAATCTGCCGCCCATCCACCGCCCGCAGCTCTCGATACTTCCCCGCCGCCTCCGCCACCTTGTGCTCCCGAATCAGCACCGTGATCTCATCCCGCAACTTCATCACCAGCGGATCCCCATGCGCCGGTGCCGTCGCCACGCCCGGCCCCGCACCCGGCGTTCCCGCAAACGGATCGAAGCCTTTCGCCACCATCGCCTCATACTGCTTCCGCCGACGATACCGCTCCAGCGTCGCCAGCAGATCGTAGTGATCCCGCTGCACCAGCCCGCACAACAGCAGCAGAAACCCGATCGCCACCCCCACCGCCGTCCCCGTCAGGTGCGCGCTGTGCGCCACGTTCGACGGCCCCAGCAGCGGCTCCACCACATCCTGCCCGATCTTGAACAGGATGAAATACATTGACGGAATTTCCCACACATCCGCATACACAATGAAAAAAATGAACATCCGGATGTTCGTCCGCGGCAGCAGCACGAAAAACAATCCCGTCACCGCCGAGATCGACCCGCTCGCCCCCAGCGTCGGCGCCGTCGATGTCAGCATCTGCCCGCACCCCGCCAGCACCCCGCCCGTCAGGTAAAAGCACAGATACCCGATGTGCCCCAGCTTCTCGTTCAGGTTGTTCCCGAACACCCACAAAAACAGCATGTTGAACAAAATGTGCGTCAGGTTCTGATGCAGAAACTGGTACGTCAAAAACTGCAGCAGCTCCGGATGCGTCGGATACAGCAGCCACTTGTCCCACCCCGGCGCCAATCCCGTCGCCGACCCGCGCACCCCCGCCCGGTGGCTCATCACGTAGCAAATCACATTCGCCGCGATCAGCAGCCAATTCATCCAGGGTCGCCGCCGCTGCGGCCGATCGGTCCCGATCGGAATCGGTAACATGCAAAACAACTTTCTCGATGTCGCGCTGAACCCCCATTATCCCCATTCCCGCCCCCCATTCAAACCGCCCAAGCCCGGCCGCTACCACCGCCGCCATGCGCCTCCCCGCGCCATCCCACGCTCCCCACCAAGCCCCGCGGCTACCGCCGCCGCGGTGCGTCCGCCCTCTCCCACCTGCACGCGCGCACTCACCCGCCCACCCGCAACCAAGGCCCCCTCTCCACCGCCCGCCCCTCCGCCTTCCCCAACTCCCGCCACACCACCCCCTCCTGCCCCGCCGCATCCAGCACCCCATCCAACCCCTCCGCAAACCTCACAATCGCCCCCGGAAACGCATTGTTATAGTACACCGCCCGCTGCTTCTCCCCCTGCTCAATCCACATCACCCACTGCGACCCATCCCGAATGTCCCGATTCTCATACGCCCGCGTCAGCCCCGTCAGCCGCTCCCGATTCACCAGCCCCGCCACCGCCTGCACCTGCTCCCGCGTCAACTGCAGCGACGCCTGCTCCACCCGCGCCTGCCGGTTCATCCGATACATCGCCACCGCCCCCGTCTCCTGCACGATCACAATGTTTAACCCATGCCACCCGCTCCCCCGTCCCAACTCCACCACGAACGGTCGCCCCGCCTCCAGCGAAAATCCCCACCGCTCCCGCAACACACATCCCCACAGCACCACCGCCCCCAGAGCCAACGCCAGCGCGATCCCCTCCCGCCGCCGCCGCCACCGCCAAAAATCCAACACCGCCAACACCCCCGCCGCCGGAACCAGCAGCATCCCCAGAAAAAACACCGTCAACTCTCCCACGGCCGACCCCCGCACCAGCCACCAACTCCCCGCCAGCGCCGCACTCACAACCACCAACCCCAGAAACCCCTTCCCCTTCACGCGCACCCCCGGCCGCGACGCAAACGCCCCATACCTCGCTTCCGCTCCATCCATTCCAATCCTCCAGGCCCCGTGATACGTCGCCCCGCCGGGCGCCACTGCTCGAATCTCCCTCCCAATGCCGACCCTCCTCTCCTTCAAACAATCCCCTAACAAACCGGGAACTTTTCCCGCCCCGCCCCCGTTATCCCTCCCGCCCCTCCCCTCCGCCCATTTCTCGGAGGTCCCATGCCCACCACCAATTCCTCCACAATCCATCCCGCGCAGCGACCCCAATGCGCCGTCCCTGCCGCGCCCCCCGCAAAAGCGCAGAAAACCATGAGCACCTTGAGCACCTTGCTCCACAACCACCATAACCTACTCTCCACCAGTCACTTCCACTACTTTCGCACCGGCGGAGAAATGAGCACCTTGCCAAACACCCCCCTCCCCAATGAGCACCTTGCTCCCTCTCATGACCGCCTTGCTCCCCCTCGTGAGCCCCTTGCTGCCCGCCCCCTCCCGCCAGCCACGGGTGGCGCAAAAAAGCTTGGCCACCTGTGACTTCTCTCCAGGCAGATCCTGTAACCATCACAACAAAAACAACTTACAACACCAAGCCCCACCGGCTCCATGTGGACACCTGACCAAATCCTTTGGCCACCTGACCAACCCCGCCCCTCCCCCGCGCCCCCACACGGCCTCCTCCCTCAAACTTGAATTCCTCACGTCATTCCCTACACTGCACGGTCCAATTTCCGCACAAAACCCTGCGCGCACCCGCCGCCGCACTTTTTTTGAGAGGACGCTCGTGCCCACCGACTCGAATCTCCCCAACTCCCACCTGTTCACTTCCGAATCCGTCTCCATGGGCCATCCGGACAAGGTCGCCGACCAGATCTCCGATGCCGTCCTCGACTCCCTCCTCGCCGTCGACCCCTACGCCCGCGTCGCCTGCGAAACCCTCGTCACCACCGGCCTCGTCGTCCTCGCCGGCGAAATCACCGTCCACAACCAGAAGGCCATCGACGCCCTCAACAACGCCGAAGAAACCGCCCGCAAAACCATCCAGGAAATCGGCTACGACGATCCCACCACCGGCTTCGACTTCCGCTCCTGCGCCGTCCTCCGCGCCCTCCATTCCCAGTCCGCCGACATCGCCCGCGGCGTCAACTCCGGCAAGGACAAGGACCAGGGCGCCGGCGACCAGGGCATCATGTTCGGCTACGCCTGCAACGAAACCAAAACCCTCATGCCCCTCCCCATCTATCTCTCCCACCGCCTCGTCGAAAAGCAGGCCGAACTCCGCCAGAACGGCAAACTCAAGTGGCTGCGCCCCGACGCCAAATCCCAGGTCACCATCGAATACGAAAACAACGAACCCAGCCGCGTCCACACCGTCGTCCTCTCCACCCAGCACACCGAAGAAGCCGTCGATAAAAAATCCGACACCTTCTCCGAAGCCGCCAAGAAGCAGGTCATCGACCAGATCATCAAGCCCGTGATCATGGCCGAACGCCCCGACCTCTGGAACAAAGACATCGTCTTCCACGTCAATCCCACCGGCAAATTCCTCATCGGCGGACCCCACGGCGACACCGGCCTCACCGGCCGCAAAATCATCGTCGACACCTACGGCGGCATGGGCGCCCACGGCGGCGGCGCCTTCTCCGGCAAGGACCCCTCCAAGGTCGATCGCTCCGCCTGCTACATGGCCCGCTACGTCGCCAAGAACATCGTCAAGGCCGGCCTTGCCGAACGCTGCGAAGTCCAGCTCGGTTACGCCATCGGCGTCGCTGAACCCGTCTCCGTCCTCATCGACACCCAGGACACCGGCGTCGTCTCGGAAGACCTGCTCTCCGACATCGTCCGCAAGGTCTTCGACCTCCGCCCCCGCGGCATCGTCGCTTCCCTCAAACTCCTCCGCCCCATCTACAAGGAAACCGCCCGCCACGGCCACTTCGGCCGCGAGCTCCCCCAGTTCACCTGGGAAAAAACCGACAAGGCCGCACAACTCAAGAAGCTCTCCGGCGCCACGGGCAAACGCGCCGTCGTCGCCATGGCCGGCCTCCGCCCCAACGCGCGGTAAGCCCCGCCCGCCCGAAAAACCCAAACGCCCCGGCCCCTGCGCCGGGGCGTTTCCTTCTCCGGGAGGTTGCCTCTGTTCGCCAACGCCCGCAAGCTCGCCCAGCAGACCTCCCAGCGCCTCATCTCCGGCCACTGCGCCCTCGTCGCCTGGTGGACCCTCAAACACGCCGGCGTCCTCCACGCCATCGTCGCCATGGAATCCGAAGCCAAGGAAGGCCTCGAACCGCGCGTCCACGCCGTCCGCAAAAACATGGCCCCTGAACTCCTCGTCGCCCTCGTCGAATACCTCGCCACCGCAGGCCTGCTCACGCTCGCCAACAACAAGGCCAGCCTCACCCCCGAAGGCCGCGCCCTCCTCGAACATGACGACGGCATCCTCGATCTCATCCGCGCCTACCAGCCTGCTCTCACTGCCGCCGAGCACCTCCTCGCCAAACTCAAATCCCCCATCGCCGCGGCGGGGGGGTTCCGCAAATCTGACAGCCTTTCCGATTCCCGCACCCGCCGCCACGCCGCCGAATTGTTTCCCGCCGTCGAAGCCCTCGTGAAGGAACACCGCTTCTCGCACCTGCTCGACCTGCAATGCAACGCCGGCGAGTTGCTGATCCACCTGGCGGAGAAGCTGCGCACCGTTGTCGCCGTCGGCATCACCCCCGACGATGAATCCGCCCACCGCGCCAACACTGCCTTCGAAGGCGTCAAACTCGAAAAGCGGCTCATCGCCATCCCCGCAGACCCTGCCGATGTCCTCACCGATACCCGGCGGGCCTTTGAGCGCATCGGCATTTCCCGGCAACTCTGGTCCGAGATGGACCTGCTGCTGCTGCCCCTGCTCTATGCCGACACGCCGCGCGACCCGGCCGCCGTCGCCAAAACCCTCGCCGCCGCCCGCAAGCAATTCCCCCGCGCCGCGCTGCTCCTCATCGAACCCGTCGACGGCCCGCGCCTCGCCAAGAACTACTTCGCGCCCGAACTCACCCTGCTCCTGCGCCTCACCCGCGCCGCCCCCTGGAACGTCGAACAATGGCGCGACGTCTTCGCCCAGGCCCGCCTGCCCCTCACCAGCGAAACCCACCTCACCATCGACGGCCTCACGCTCTTCCTCTCGCTGCCAAAAATCCCAAATGAATAATGAATAATCCACACTGAACAATCGCAATTGCCCCGCCCCACCCCTTCCTGTCTAATGGCCCCGTTTCTGCCGTTCTTTGCCGAGGCCACCCATGGTCGACCTCCACCAGCTCATTCGCGATGTCCCCGACTATCCCAAGAGGGGCATCCTCTTCAAGGACATCACGCCGCTGCTCGCCAGCCCCGCAGGCCTCGCGATGGCCGTGGAGATCCTCTGCAACCCCTTCCGCGGCCAGGGCATCCAGGCCGTCATCGGCGCGGAATCCCGCGGCTTCATCTTCGGCACCGCCATCGCCCAGGCGCTCTCCTGCGGCTTCGTGCCCATTCGCAAGCCCGGCAAACTCCCCTCCCAGAAAATCTCCCTCACCTACGAACTCGAATACGGAAAAGACACCCTCGAGATTCACAAGGACGCCATCCGCCCCGGCGAAAAGTGCCTCGTCGTCGACGACCTCCTCGCGACCGGCGGCACCATGAAAGCCTGCTGCGATCTCGTCGAAACCCTCGGCGGCCAGATCGACGGCATCGCCGTCCTCATCGAACTGACCTTCCTCAAAGGCCGCGCCAAGTTCGACAAGTACCACCTGCACTCCGCGATCAAATACGACTCTTGACCGCGGGAGTCGGCGCCACCGTCTGAATAACGCCCGCTCAGTCCGCCTCCAGCAGCACCGTGTCATACATCAGCCCGTGCCACTGCTCGATCGGCCCTTTCATCTCCAGCCGCACCGTGTTCTCCCCCTGCTTCAGAAGCGCCGCGTCGAAAGTCATCGTGTAAACGCCATACCGTCCCGAGCGCAGTGCCGACCGATACGTCGACGCATCGTTCCGCGGGGCAATCGGCTCGCCCACGTTCGTCCCGTTCACCGATGCCTGCAGCGAAGGCCCGCCGCTGCCGCCGCCGCCCGCCAGGGCGATCGTCAGGTAGGCCTTCCCCGCATAAGCCTGGGCGACGTCGAACTTCACGTCCCAATGCCCCTCCTTGCCCTGGGCGAAGTACCAGTCGTCTGACTCCTTGCTCTTGCCGATGGTGAAGGTCAGATTCTCCGGCACCTTCATGATCCACTGGACGTTGCGGAGCTGGTCGCCGAACTTGAACTCGCCCGCCATCGCATCGGACTTGCCGATCTGCCAGAGCAGGTGGTTGTGCCTGGTGGTCTTCCACTCGACGGTTCCCAGATCGAGCGGCGCTCCCTCCTTCACCTCGACGCCGTGTTTCTCGAGTTCGTCGGTGATCGCCCCCTCGCGCGCCCAGGCATAAAGTGCATAGCTTCCCGCCCGCACGTTGGGAATCGAAAATTTTCCGTTCGCGTCCGCCTTGGTATAGAAAATGAAATCGCCACCCTGCGAGTACACGTTTCCGCCCGGCCGCGCCAGCACCACCCACGCGTTCGCGGCGGTCTGGTGTTCACCCGGATCCGTCACGTGCAGCTGCCCGCTTACGGTGGAGCGCTTCAGCGGATACAGGGGCTCATCGACCCACGCATAAGGCCACTTCGCCTGTTCCTGCGCGGCGGCTTTCTTTGCATCGGCGATCAGGGCATCGTTGGTGGGGGCGCTGTTCATGTAGATGAGCCAGGGGCCGTACATTTTGGGTTTTCCGCTGGTCGCCGGACCGCCGCCGCTGAAGTGACCACCGCCGAGATAATTCAAAATCAGCGCATCCTGGTGGACGATCAGCTCTTCACGCATGGGTCCGCCGGCGTAATACTCGGTCGAGGCGGGGATGAAAAACGCACCATAGCCGTGGCCATAATGTCCCCACATGGGCGATTCCGCGAAATAGGCCACATAGTCGTATTTCTGATAGACCTCGCCGCTTGGCAACTTCCAGGTCTCATCGTACATCAGCGGCATTTTCTCCAGGTCGGCGTACTTGGGCTGCTGACCGGTCCGTTCCACATTCCAGGCGTAATCGAGCAGGTCGCGGTCGAAGCGATACATCGTGCGCATTTCGCTGCCCTGGTTGGGCGTGTTGATGATTGCATAGGAATAGACGCCGCTGATGCCCTTCATCATGACGAAGTGGTCCTCGAGCGCCGGCCGCTGGCCGGCGCCATTGCGCCCGGCGCGGCCTCCCCCGCCCGCCCGTGCCGGTGTCTCAGGCGCCGGTTTGTCTTTGTATCCAAACTCGGCGCTGGTGCCGTCATCGATCACGGCAAAGTGCACCAGCTCCGGCGTCACCTTGACGATCTTGATCTGGGTCGCCCACAAGCGCCCGCTGCTGGCGCCATAGTCGTGATAGAAGGTGCGCGCGTGATCGACATCCCGCGGCTCGATGCCATGGAGGTTGTGCGCCAGCTCCTGGTCCCCCTTCTTCACGGAGGTCGCGCTGAAATCCCCCAGCGCGTCCTTGCCGAAGGTGAGCGTAACGAGTCCGTTGGAGATCACGAGCGATTGAATATCATCGCACTTGTACTCACCGACCTTGGCGGGCTGGCCGTTCATTACAAGCTGCGCGTCTCCCTCCGCAGCCAGGAGAGCGCTGGGGCATGCCGCCAGCACCGCCATCGCCACAACACCGGTCCAAAGGGATTTGTTCATCTGCCGCTCCTGCATGAGAAATGTCCCTGATTAACGCCGCCGCCGCGCATGCCATGCATGGCGGTTCGAGGTCCATCTGTGAGCGAGACAAGCGGTGCGGCCCACTTGCAGGCCCGGCGCCCGTCCGCCGGGCCCATTTTCCTCCGCGCTGGCTTGCCGCTAGACTGCATCCCCGCCATGCCCCCGCGCTCCAAACTCCCGGACATCGACGCGGCCCGCGTTCTCACGCGGCTGCCGGCGTCCTTCTCGCACATTGGTCTTTATGACATTCGCCACCGCAAGGCGTTTGCGGCGCGCAACGATCTTGCCCGGGTCGCGATTGAGCTGCACCACGCGGAACTCTTCACGGGCCGCAAGATCAGCCAGGATCCCAATGACGCGGGCGGGGCGGCGGTGAAAGACCGCTACCTGTGCTTCTGGTTTTATGCGCCCTATGGGCGCTCGGGTCCGGTGCTGGGATATCCGATCGACTGGTCGGAACACAACCTGCTGGTGCGGCTGGAACCGCGCTGGAGCTACGCCCGACAGACGCTGCTTCCAACCAGCGCCTCCGCGGCAATCGATGCGAACATCTCGGCGCAACTGGCGGCGGCCGCACACCTGCTTTCGCTGTACCGCGCCCATGGCCTGGACCAGCCGCTGTCGGTGCACATGATCGGCCCGCGCGCGGCGGACTCGCTGTTTTATGCGCACCGGTGGGAACCCAAGTATTGAGTGGTGGCTGGGGGGACGCACCGCTCAGGGCAGGATGAGCATCGCGTCGCCGTAGGAATAAAAGCGGTAGCCCTCGGCGATCGCCTGCGCGTACAGGTCCTTCAACCGCTCCACGCCGAGCAGCGCGCCGACCAGCGCCATCAGCGTGCTGCGAGGCAGATGGAAATTGGTCACCAGCGCGTCGGTCAGGCGAAACTCGAAACCGGGCATGATTTTCAGGGCCGTTTCGCCGCGCAAATCGGTAGGGGGGGGCAAGGTATTGAGCACGGCTTCGGCCACGGTTTCCAGCGTGCGGACGGCGGTGGTTCCGACGACGACGATGCGACCGTGAGCGGCACGCTGGGCACGCAGCGTGGCCACGGTCTCCCGGGGCACGGCGTAGGTCTCGACGTGCATGCGGTGTTCCTCCATCGTCTCGGCTTCCACCGGCAGAAACGTGCCCAGCCCCACCTCCAGCTCAACCGCCGCCCGCCGAACGCCGATCGCTTCAATCTTCGCCAGCAGGTCTTGTGTGAAATGGAGCCCTGCGGTCGGCGCCGCCAGGCTTTTTCCGGTTCGCGCGTAGACCGTCTGGTAGCGCACGCGGTCGAAGGCCTCCTCTTCGCCGGCGTCGGCGTCGCGCATTTTTTCGATATAGGGCGGCAGGGGCACATGGCCAATCTCCGCCAGCACGTCGAGCGCCGCCTTCGCAGGCGAGACCTCCACCCGCCACATGCCCTTGTCGGTCAGCCGCTCCGCCGCGCGGAGCCGGTACGTGCCGGCGACCAGCGTCGCACCGGCCTTCAACTTGCCGCGCGTGCGCAGCATCGCCCGCCACATTCCGGGCGATTCCTCCGCAACGAACAGCCCCGGAATCTCGCCGCCGGTTTCCTTGCGTAACTCCAGTTTCGCGGGGATCACGCGCGTGTCATTGACGACCAGGAGGTCCCCCGACCGCAGATACTCCGTGATCTCGAAAAAGCGCCGGTGCTCCACCGCGCCGCTGGCCCGGTGCACCACCATCAGGCGGCTGTGGTCGCGGGGCTCGGCGGGCGCGGTGGCGATGCGCTCCTCGGGCAGGACATAATCCAAATCGCTCATCCGCACGGGCGCCTCCCGCTGTGTATTGCAGCGGCGGTCTGGATTATTGACCCTGTAGCGATTGTGCCGCCTGTCTCTGCGCCGAAACATCCTGTCGCGACACGCCGACCCGTTTTCTCCGTGATCGTTACAACCGTTACACCCATCGCATCCCAACCTGAAGGGTAAATCACACGAGCTCCGCCAGTTGCAACAATCTGCAAGGCCGCGGGTGGCGCGCCACGCGCTTTGCAAAGAGTCCCGCGGAGGAATATCCGCATGGCTCTCGAAGGTGTCAACAGCCGCATGACCCCGCTGCAGTTCGCAGCGACGCTCTCGCGTTCGCGCACGGTGGAAACCAGCGACAGCGCTTCCTCCGACGCCCCCTCGCCCGATCGCCACGCACCCACTTCTTATCGCACCCAGCCTCCCGCCGATCTCCGTCCCCACAGTGAGCTTCCGCCGGCCACGTTCCACTGGTCCTACCGGCCCGTTCGCACCAACGGCAAACCCGCAGCAAAGCGCGTCCCCCAATTCGCCGATAGCGCCTACTGGTCGCTCTCCCTCAATTACGTCGGGTAAGCGTGAACGCCGCGCTCCGTGATTGACCGGCGACCGCAGGACGCCGGCCATGACCAGCTCCCAGGTCTACGACGCACTCATCGTGGAACTCGCCCCCCTCGACCGCCAGGCGCTCATTGTGCGCCTCACCACGGTGCATCCCGGCCTTCCCCTCGATTTCTCCCGTGACTTTCTCAACAGCTGCGAGACCGATCGCCTGCGGCACCTGCTGCTCGCGGCCGAATGGCGCTGCCGCCTGAAGGCCGCCGAAGCCCACGTCTGATCGCTCCCTCCGCTGCCGCGCCCGCCATCGCGCTTAACGATCCAGCCGCGGAACGCCCCACGAGGTGAGCACCTGCTCCGCTTCCTCGAGGGAAATTTCCTCATCGTTCGAACTGCGGGTCAACGCGCAGGACCAGGGCGGCGCCCCGCGCGCCGCCTTTTCATAGTTGTAATGAATCACCACGCTCTCGAGCCGCAAGACCCGCCCGGCGCCCGGGTCGTCGAGCGTGTAGGGCCGGCCGTTGGTGTAGAAATCGACTTCTTCCACGATTTCCCCGCGGTCAAACACCACGACCTTGTCGTAGTGCGAGGGCTCGCCACGCTGCGCTCCGAAGGGCGACGACCACACCAGCGTCTCGTTGTCCAGGGTGGCGGTGCGCCATTCCGGATTCACCAGCGGCAAGCCCACCAGCTTGCGGGTTGAATTGTGCTCGATTCCGAATCGGACTTCCGGCTGCCGCGACGAAGGACGGCCGCACCCCTCGAGGCTGCCCGCCGTGACTCCCGCCACCCCCATGGCGGCCGCCAACAACGCACACCCCACCGCCCGCTGAAGCGATCCGTGCATCTTCATATCTCCCGCGGGCGGCATACCAGATATGTTGTTGCGCCGCACCGTCTTGTGCACCTTACCCCAGTGCCACCCGGACCCGCAAGGAAATTGTTGCCCGCCGCCCCCGAAAAGGCGCCCCCCTGGACATCACTCCATGAGGGTCTCGATTTCCGGCGGATCGTGGAGGGTATTGGCGATGGTGCAGGCGTTCATGGCCGCGGTCACCCGCTCCAGCATCTCCGCGTCGAGTTGCTCCTTCATCCCCTTCACCCGCACCTGCAGCTTGCCGATGCGCCGCGGGTTCGGCAGGGTCTCATAGCTGATTTCCACGAGAATTCCCCGCAATTTCGCGTGTTTTCGCAGGGCGTACTGCAGCGCTGCCATGGCCTTGCAGGCGCCCAGGGAGAGGGCCAGAAGCTCGGTGGGTTTGGGCCCGCTGCCCTTGGCGCCATCGCCGGGCACATCCACCCGGACCGTCCAGCCGCCCTCGCCTTCGCCGCCGCTGGCCTCGACGGCCGTCTCGCCCACCTGTCGCAAAAGCAGAGTGCCCATATCAGATCCTTACAAGGGCTACACCGATCCCATCAATCGCGCCACGATTTCCTCACCCGCCCGCGCCCGCCCAAAGGCCGTCGCCCGCTTGCGCATTTCCGTAAGCCGCACGTTGTCTCCCGCCAAGGCTTCCAGCTTCCATGCCAGCGTCGGTGGGTTGTTGCACTTGATCGCCACGCCCGCCTCCAGCAGGTGGTCGCTGTTACGTTCCTCCTGCCCGGGGATGGGATTCACCACGCACATGGGCAAGCCGCGGGCCATCGCCTCGCTGGTGGTCAGTCCGCCCGGCTTGGAAATGAGAATGTCCGACGCCGCCATGTACTCGTCCATCTGCTTCGTGAAGCCCACCGCATGGATGCTCACCTTCGCGTCCGAGGGCGTCTTCTTCGCAAGGCGGTCCAGCTTCCCTTTGAGCTCCTCGCTCTTGCCGGCGATCGCCACCACCTGCGCGGGAATCTTCATCGTGAGCAGTTCCGAAATCAGGATTTCCACGGGTCCGACGCCGAAACCCCCGGCCGACACCAGCACGGTGAACACGCCCTCGCGCAGCCCCAGCGCCCGCCGTGTCGCCGCCTTGTCGCGCGATTGCCGGAAGACCGGGTCCACGGGAATTCCGCTGACGGTCACCTTCTCGGTATCGATGCCCATTCGCCCGAGGTAGATTTTCGTCTCCTCCATCGAGACAAAGTAATGGGAGTAGCTGCGGGTCAGCCACATGGCGTGGCAATCGAGGTCGGTCACCACGATCGCCGGATTCAGCTTGAGTTTCCGCTTGGTGTTCAGCCAGGAAATGATGTTCGGCGGCGTGAAGTGCGTGCACACCACCAGGTCCGGCTGGTAGTCCTGCAACGCCTCGATGAACGGCCCGGCGTTGAACTTCTCAAACGCCTGCGCCGCCCCCTCCTTCCAGGGCTTGTCGGTGTGCTTGTACACCATCCCCAGCAGCCACGGCGCCTTGTTCACCAGGTCCAGGTAGAACTTCGAGTAGATGGTCCGGAAAACCGCATTGGTATACTTCAAAATGTCCCAATGCTGCACATCCCCCGTGGCTCCGGCATCCACCTCCGGATGCTTCTGAAAGTCCTTGAGAAGCGCCTCCGCCGCCCGCACGTGCCCCGCCCCGGCAGACGCCGACAAAATCAACACCCGCTTGCCCATCCACGCTTCCTTTCAGTAACCCCGCCGGCCCCAGCCCCCGCCAATTGTAAGCCGCCCCCTCAACTCCGCAATTGCGCGGCATTTTCACCTACTGCCACGACGAACGGCCCGTGACGAAATCCCTACACGTGCCGCCGCCATAGTCCCCCCACCCGCCCCCGCTTATACTGTCCCGGCTTTTCACCATGGAACCCCGCGCATGCTCGCCGAAAAACTCGTCCCCTACATCACCGAGGCCATCAATCACCTCGGCTACCCCGGCGTCGCCCTCCTGATGGCTGGCGAATCCATGATCCTCCCGATCCCCTCCGAAGCCGTCATGCCGCCCCTGGGCATGCTCATTCACCAGCACCCGGACCAATACACCTGGACGGCCTGCATCCTGGCCTCCTCGATCGGCTCGCTCGTCGGGTCCCTCGTCTCCTATGGCCTCGGCTACTTCGGCGGAAAGCCACTCGTGCTCAAAGTCGGCCGCTTCCTGCTCCTCAACGAGCAGCACCTCGATCTCACCACGCAGTGGTTCAACAAGCATGGCGGCATCACCGTGTTCATCGCCCGCTTCGTCCCGGTCGTCCGCCACTTCATCTCCATCCCCGCCGGCACGGCCCGCATGAACCTCCTCAAGTTCTGCCTCTATACCCTCATCGGCGCCACCCTCTGGAACGCCTTCCTCCTCTGGCTCGGCTACAAACTCCAGGATCACTGGAACACCATTCTCCATTACTCCGGCCCGATCGACATCGTCATGGTGCTGCTCCTGCTTGTGGGCCTCATCGCCTGGTATTACCACCACCTTCGCAAGCCCAAACCCGTCGCTCCCGCGCCTGAGAACCCCCTGCTATGACCGCTTCTCCCGCCCCGCGCCATCAACTCCACCTCACCGCCGCCCTCACCGGCCTGCTGGATCGCACCCGCCCCGCCGCCGACAACGCACCGCGCAGCCCGCTCACCATCGACCTCCTCATCGACTCCACCGGCGAGCGCGCCTTCGGCGTCCTCATGGCGTTCCTCTGCCTTCCGTTCCTCCTTCCCTTCACCATCCCCGGCTCCTCGGGCCCGTTCGGCCTCGCCCTGATGGTGCTGGGGCTGCAACTGGCCATTCGCAAACATCGCCCCTGGCTCCCCGCCTTCGTCCGCCGCCACAAGCTCCCGGAAAGATTCACCACCCGTTTGATCAGCGGCGTGGCCAAGCTCTTCGCTCCCCTCGAACACCTCATCCGACCGCGCCTGCTCTTCATGCAGAATGCCTTCGCCACGGCCCTCGTCGGCATCGCCCTGATGATCGATGCCGTCCTGCTCGCCCTGCCCTGGCCCCCCTTCGTTCCGCTCTCCAACACCCTGCCGGCCTGGATCGCGCTGATCAAGATCCTCGGCATCACCGAGGAGGATGGCCTTGCGCTCCTCGTCGGTCTTGGCCTCACCCTCGCCACCATCACCACGCTCATCCTGGTGACCATCGCCAGTTGGTCCCACATCAGCGCGTGGTTCCACTAAGAACCATTCCCGTCCCCTGCCCGCCGCTCACCGATGCCCGGTGAAGAACCACACCAGCAACGCCGCCCCCAGCACCATGCGATACACCGCGAACGGCGCGAACCCGCGGGCCTTCACCCAGTTGATGAACCACGCATTCACGCCCAGCGCCACGATGAAGCTCACCACGAAGCCGATCGCCAGCACCACCCACTGCCCCGCCGGCGCGTGGTATGCCGCGATCTCCGCCTCGGTCTTCGGTCGATGCGTCACCGCCTGCAACAGCTTGTAGCCCGTCGCGGCCACCATCGTGGGGATCGACAGGAAAAACGAATACTCCAGCGCCGTCGCCCGGGACAAATTGAACACCTGACCCGCGGCAATGGTCGACATGCTCCGCGACGTTCCCGGGAACACCGCACTTAAGATCTGCACCGCACCGATCCACACCGCGTCGAGCACCCCCATGTCCTCCATGCGGTTCACCGTCGGCCGCGTGAAAAGCACATCCACCGCCCACATCACCGCCCCGCCAATGATCAGCGCCCCCGCGATCACCCCGAAATTCTCGAGGTTTTTCCCGATGTACTTGTCCGCGAGATAGCACGGTCCGGCCGTCACCAGGAACCCGATCATCACCAGCGACAACGGATGCGTCCACACCGTCTTGTTCCCGCTCTCCCCCTTCGGAAACGTTTTCAGGAATTTCGC
>JBEHXY010000037.1:0-15875 GCA_048498455.1 Planctomycetota bacterium
AGGGGCCTTCGGTGATGGGCTCCATGGGGGCGGCGTTGACGTGGGGATGCATGCCCAGGGGGGTGCAGTTGATGAAGGCCTCGCAGCAGGATTGGGGAAGTTTGTCCCAGGGGGCGGCGACGACGCGGGCGGTGGGGCCGGAGAAGGCGGCGGCGAGGGCGTCGGCTTTTTCCTGGGTGCGGTTGTAGACGACGACGGTGGTGCCGGGGGTAGCGAGGCTGGCGACGATGGCGAGGGCGGCGCCGCCGGCGCCGAGCACCGCGACGCGTTTTCCGGCGAGGGATTCGCGGCGTCCATCCCAGACGCTGACGAGCGCGTCGAGAGCGCCGGCGTAATCGGAGTTAAAGGCGGAAAGCGAGCCGTCCATTTTCCAGACGAGGGTGTTGACGACGCCGATATGTTTGGAGAGGGCATCCATCGCGGCGCCGTGGTTTTCGGCGTAGGCAAGGGCGCTTTCCTTGTGGGGGATGGTGACGCTGAGGCCGCGGAGGTCCATGCCGGGACAGGCGCGGAGGGCGTCGACGGAAGCGGCGAAGGTGTCGGGGCGGATGGCCATTGGGACGTACACGCCGGGCGCACCGACGGCGGCGAAGCCGGCGTTGTGAATGTCGGGGCTGAGGGAGTGGCCGACGGGCCAGCCGGCGACGCCGAAGACCGGGGTGGAAGGCTGCTGCTGGTTCCAGCGGTAGCGTTCGCAAAGTTCGGCGATGGTGGGCTGGCCGGGTGCGGACTCCTTGCCGCGCTGGGCGACGGCGAAGGTGAAAGCGGCGCCGAACTTGCGGGCGAGGATGCGCGAGAGCTGGCCTTCCTCGCCCATGGCGAAAGCGACGAGCGGGCGGCCGTCGGCCTTGGGGTTTTCGCGGACGAGGCGGAGGGCGTCGACGGCGTCGAGGAGGGACTCGGCTTTCCAGGCGATCTTGAGGACGCGTGCGGGCTTGACGGCGCGGAGGCGGGCGACGCGGTCGGCGAGATCACCGGGGCGGCCGCCGAAGCAGTGGTTGGAGAGGATGAGGCGCGTGCCATGTTTTTCGGCGGCATCCTCGACGGCGTCGCGGAGGGACTTGCTTTTTTCCCAGGCGGCGAGCTCGACGTCGATGTAATCGGCGCCGGCTTCCATCGCTTCTTCCCAGAGGGCGAGGCGTTCGTCATCGGATTTTTCGGAGAAGCCGCCTTCCCAGGTGGGGCGGACGGTGACGATGACGGGGAGGCGCGCCAGGTCAAGGGCGGTGGTCATCCACTTGGGGGTGGCGGTGTCGCAGCGGAGCTCGATCATGCCATCGACGCCGTCAAGGGCCTCCTCGGCGTCGGCAATGGCTTCTTCGAGGTCGACCTTGGCTTTGACGAAAACGGGAACGCAGATCGCCGTCATGGCTTTTTCGCTTTCTTCGCGGGTGTTTTCTTCCTGGTTGCGGGCGGCTTGTTTGCGGGCGCTGACTTCGCCGCCGCCTTGGACTTCTTGGCCGTGGGCTTTCCGGTCTTGGCGGCGGCGAACTGCTTCGGCCGCGCGTTCTCACCAGCAGCAAGGGCGCGGAGCAGCTCCAGGTTGACGATGTCCCAATCGCGCCCGTCGGGTGCGGGATCCTTGGGCGTTTCGAGGATTTTCGGGACCTGGGCGAAGTGGGGATCGCGGCAGATGACGGCGAAGGCGTCGACGCCGACGCAGCCGCGGCCGATGTGTTCGTGGCGGTCGACGCGGCTGCCGACGGGCTTCTTCGAATCATTGAGATGCCAGACGCGGACGCGGTCGATGCCGACGGTTTTGTCGAGTTCGTCGAGAGTGCGTTGCATGCCGTCGGCGGTGGTGATGTCGTAGCCGGCGGCGAGGATGTGGCAGGTGTCGACGCAGATGGCGAGGCGTTCTTTGCGCTGGGTGCCGGCGATCATTTCGGCGAGCTGTTCAAAGCGGCAGCCGAGGCAGCTTCCCTGGCCGGCGGTGGTTTCGAGGCAGATGCGGACGGCGCCGTTCTTGTGGGTTTCGAGGAGGATGTTGAGGGCCTTGATGACCTTGTCGACGCCGCAGGCATCGCCGCTGCCGCAGTGCGCGCCGGGGTGGACGACAAGGTCGGTGATGCCGAGATCGTCGCAGCGGGCCATTTCATCGGAGAAGGCGCGGATGCTTTTTTCCCACATGGCGGTGTCGACGGCGGCGAGGTTGATGAGATAGGAGGCGTGGGAGACGATGCGCGAGAAGCCAAGGCGTGCGGCGTGTTCGCGGAACGGGGCCGAGACGGAGGGGTCGATGGGTTTGGAGGCCCATTGGCGCTGGTTGGAGGTGAAAAGCTGGACGCTTTGCAGGGCGAGCGCTTCGGCGCGGACGAGGGCGTTGCCGACGCCGCCGGAGGTTGAGAGATGGGATCCGAACATGGGAGTTGCGGGACCTCTGAAAGACGAACCGTGACGGCGTCAGGGTTCGCGGAAGGATCGTGAAGGCTCACGAGCGATCCTTGAACCGGGGCGGGATTATAGCAGGGGGTTGGCGGTATTCACGGCCTTCACCACGATGCGGCTGCCGGCCACGTGGATGACCTCGACCGAGGTTCCCGCGGGAATGACCTCGGCTTCGCTGACGCAGTTGATGCGCTGGCCGGCGATGTCGACGCTGCCGGCGGGGCGGAGGATGCTCATGGTGACGCCGCGGTCGCCAACGATCGGGCCGTTGGGGAGCGCATCGGGATCGGTCAGGGGCGGGGGCGGCGGCGTGAGCAGGACGCGGCGGCCCATGGGGGTCTGCGGGTAAAGTTTGGCGGCCCAGAAAAACACGATGGGGGCGACGATGATGACCGCGAGGCCGAAGAACACGCCGAGCAGGACGCTGGCATAGGAAGCCATGACCACCGCCCCGAGCGCGCAGAGGCCGGCGATGATGGCGAGCATGCCGTGGGAAGGGACGAAGAGTTCGGCCACGACGAAGCCCAGCGCCGCGATCAGCAGCAGTATGGCCGCGATGATCACGCGGTCCCTCCGCCGGTGCCGGCATCGAGGGGGGAGGTGGCGGCGGCGTGGGGACGGACGGTGACGCGGAAACCGGTGACAGTGAGGACCTCGACCTCGGTGCCGCTGTCGATGAAGGGGCCGAAGCTGACGACGTCGACGAGGTGTTCGCCAAAGCGGGCCTTTCCGGCGGGCCGAAGCTGGGTGTGGGCGATGCCCAGGGCGCCGACGAAGACGGCGTCGGCGGCCGGACGATCGGCGGCATCGCGGACAGAGGCGCCGGCGCCAGCGGCCATCGCGGGAGCGAGTTGCAGGCGACGGAAGCCCGGGGCCATTCGCAGGTAGCGGGCCATGAGGGCGAAGGCGATCAGGGAAACGATCAACCCGCAGACGACGACGGTGAGGCCTTTGCGGAGGGCGAGCCAGCCGTCGCCGAATTCGAGGCCGCCGTTGATACCGGTGGGGATGAAGCTGGCGACGAGGCCGACGGCCATGAGGATGAAGCCGGGCACGGCGAGCATGCCGAGGGAGCCGACGAAGAAGAGGTCGGCGAGGACGATGGCGATGCCGGCGAGGACCAGGAGGATTTCCCAGGTTTGCGCGAGGCCGGTGACGAAGGGGCCGCCGAGGAGCAGGGCGAGACAGAGCAGCGCGAGGATTCCAGGGACGGAAACGCCGGGATGCGAGAGCTCCATCCAGGCGAAGGTGAGGGTGCCGACGAGGAGGAGGAAGCGGATCCAGGGTTGCGCCAGGAAGCGTGCGGCGCGTTCGAGGAAGGTCATGTCCATGACGACCAGGTCGCCGCGGACGTTGAGTGCGGCGCGGAGATCGGCGTCGCTGTTGATGGTGGCCTTGGAGAGGCCGGTCTTGAGGGCGTCGGCGGTGACCGCGGTGAAGAGGGTGTCGGGACCGTCGGCCTGGCCGGTTTCGCTCCAGACGCGGGCGACGTCGCCGCCGGGCAGCGGGGCTTTTTCATCAAGAAGCGTTCGCTCTTTCACGCGGTCGACATAGCGGGTCTCGCCGGTGATGCGGTTGACGACGGTGAAGAGTTCGACGCTGGGAATGGCCATCGCGCGGAGGAGGGCGGGGTCGAGTTTGGCGCGGGCGGCGGAGTCGTCGAGGTCGGCGATGAGCGGCGGGAGGGCGGCGCCGGGTTCGAGCTCGACCATGCCGAGGCTGCCAAGGCCGGCGCCATCGGACATCACGATGATCGGGCAGGAGAGGGCGACGAGGGTCGGCGCGCCGGCGGCGTTGCCGTGGACCCAGGCGACAACGGCCATGCGCTCGGCGACGATGCGCTTGGTGAAGGTGCTGACTTCCAGGGCGCTGGCCATGAGGCCGCCGGCGGCGTCGATGTCGTAGATGACGAGTGTGCATCCGGCCTTGCGGGCGGCATCGACGCGGCGCTCGAGGCTGCGAAGGGTGACGCGATCGATGGTGGTGTCCACGCGCAGGAGGGCGGCCTTGGGCTGTGGCGGCAGGAGCGGCTGAGCCACGGCCCCGCCATTGCCGCCGGCGACGGGCGCCTCGATTTGCGCAAACGCCGTCATCAGCAACAGGAGGATCCCCGCCACCCCGATCAGCCAGCGCCAGCCGCGTTGATTCTGCATGGGGGCATCATACTCCAAAGAGGGAGGGGTGGAGAGTCTGCATTGCCGGCGGGTGCCGCTACAATGCCGCTCTCAACCGCGACAAGGAGGTCCACATGCCGCAGCTTCACCTGCTTCCCCAGCCGCGATCCCTGACATTCGAGAAAGGGGCGTTCTCGCTGCGGCGGGAGATGTTCATCGTGCTGCATCCCAGTCCAGCGACACGGGACTTGTTTGCGGCAGAGCGGTTCGAGATCGAGGCGGAGTCGTTGTGTGATACCCGCTTCCGGATTGCGGTGGCCGCCGCATCGGTGGAGCCGCGGCGGGAGATCCGGGTGCTGCCGGATGAGGCGATCGGCCACGAGCAGGGATATCGGCTGCGGATTTCGCCCGAGGGCATCACGCTGCAGGCGCGCACGGCGGCGGGGACGTTTTACGCATTTCAGACGCTGCTGCAGATCGTGCGCGAGACGGCGTATACGCGGGCGGGCAAGGGCAGGGCGGCGGGGGGCGGCGCGGTGGGGGGGCTGAAACTTCCGGCGCTGACGATCGAGGACCATCCGGATTACACGCGGCGGGGGGTGTATCACGACACCGCGCGGGGGAAGGTGCCGACGGTCGACACGCTGCTGCAGCTCATCGACGATCTTGGGCACCTCAAGATCAACGAATTTCAGCTGTACATCGAGAACAATTTCGAGTTCCGGAAGCATCCGGAAATGTACGACGACACCTCGCCCTTCACGGCGGAGGAACTGCTGCTGCTGGATTCCGCGTGCCGGGCGCGGCACATCGATTTTGTGCCGTCGCTCACGTCGCTGGGGCATTTCGACAAGATTCTGCGGCGGCCGGCGTTCCGGCACCTGGCGGAGGTGGAACCGGCGGATCTGAAGAAGCAGGGGGTGGAGACGTGGAGCGAGGATCCCTGGACGCTGTGCGTGACGGATCCGGCGGCGAAGGATTTTCTCCGGGACATGTACGACGAGTTCGTGCCGAACTTTTCCAGCCGGCAGTTCAACATCTGCTGCGATGAATCGTGGGACCTGGGGAAGGGGCGGTCGAAGGCGGCGGCGGAGGCGCTGGGCGAGAAGGGAACGACGCGGCTGTATGTGCAGTGGATCGCGTTCTGTAACCAGATGGCCCGGGCGCACGGAAAGCGGATTCAGATGTGGGGGGACATCATTCTGCACCATCCGGAGTTGATCGCGGAGCTGCCGCGGGATGCGACGCTGCTGGAATGGGGATATGAATCGCATCATGCGTTTGACGAGCATTGCCGGACGATTGCGGAGCGTTTGAAATCGACGGACAGCGCGACGCCGGGGGAGGGCGGGGAGGGACCGGGGAACATCTCGCGGCAGTTTTATGTGGCGCCGGGCACGGCGTCGTGGCTGTCGTTTGCGACGCGGTCGCGCAATGCGCTGGGGAACATTCACAATGCCGCGGCGGCGGGGTTGAAGCATGGGGCGGCGGGGCTGCTGGTGACGGACTGGGGCGATTATGGTCATCAGCAGATGCTGGGGGTGTCGCTGCTGCCGTTTGCGTATGCGGCGGGGGCATCATGGAATCTTGCTGCGACGCCGAACCCGGCGCCGGCGGCCGCACCGGACTGGTCGACCGGGACCGCGCCGCGCGCGGACAAGGCCCTGGACCGGGCGCTGCGGCCCTTTCTGGAAGCGGCGTCACTGCAGCTGTTCCACGATCCCTCACGGCGGTTCGCCGGGCTCGTGTACGACCTCGGGCTGACGTATGAGCGCTTCTCGTGGCAGCGGTTCAATGGGTCGCTGGACTGGTTTTTGTTCCGCGAGAAATTTGATTTCGCCAATTATGTGAACCGGGCGAGCGAGAAGGACCTGAAGGTGGTGATCGCGGCGTGCGAAGCGGTGCTGCCGCAGATTCTGACGACGGATATCCGCCATCCGCATGCGACGATTCTGCAATCGGAACTGGCGTTCACGGCGAAGGAAATCGTGCACACCTGCCGGCGGACGCTGCTGCGGAAGCAGTGGCTCGCGGCGGATCCAGCGGCGCGGAACCCGGAGCATGAGCTGCTGCGGGCGAAGCCGGCGGTGGCGCTGCCGCGGACGTTCAAGGGGCAGATCAAGGCGCTGGCGAAGGAGGCGGCGGGGCTTGAGCGCGATTTTGAAACGCTGTGGATGGCGCGGAACAAGCGCAGCCGGCTGGAGGACAACCTCGCGGAATTCCGCCGGCTGCGGGAGGAGTATGCGTGCTTCGGCAGGTAGGAACCCGCGTGGACTGTGCGGCGGCAGCCTTGTGCGGCGCTCGCTCGCCGGTGCGGCATCGCGTATCATCCCTCTCGAAATTTGCGCCCTGTGCGGCACGCTTCCCCCTGCATTCCAGGAGCCTCCATGTCCCTCCTTGTCACCGGTTCTCTCGGCATCGATTCCGTTTCCACGCCTGCGGGCCAGGCCGATCACGTCATCGGCGGGTCGGCGATTTATTTCGCATGGGCGGCCGCGGCGTTCTCGAAAGTGCGGCTGGTGGCGGTGGTCGGGGAAGATTTTCCGGCGGAATTCGAGGCCGCGTTCAATCATCCGAACATCGACACGCTGGGGCTGGAGCGGCGGAAGGGGTCGAAGACGTTTCGCTGGAAGGGCACGTACGATCCGACGATGAATGAAGCGACGACGCTGGAAGTGGATCTGAACGTGCTGATCGAAGCGCCGCCCAAGGTGCCCGCGCCGTTCACCGATTCGCAGGTGGTCTTCCTGGCGGCGACGCACCCGCACCTGCAACTGGACCTGCTCTCGCAGGTGAAAAATCCGCGGCTGTCGATCGCGGACACGCGCGACCTGTGGATCAAGCAGTTTCACCAGGAATCGTTGGCGGCGTACAAGCATTTCGACGGGATCGTGCTCAACGATCTCGAGGCGCGCCTGCTGACGGGCAAGACGAACCTGATCGCGGCGCTGGCGGAGTTGCAAGGGTTCCTGAAGCCCTCGGGGCCGCGGATCGTGCTGCTGAAAAAGGGCGAGCATGGCTGCCTGACGGCCATCGGCAGCGACGTCTTTGCCCTGCCGGCCTATCCGACGCCGCACTTAAAGGATCCGACGGGCGCGGGGGACTCGTTCGCGGGCGGGCTGCTGGGGTACCTGGCGGCCACGCCGTCGCTGGATCTGCGCACGCTCAAAAACGCGATTGCGGCGGGCACGGTGATGGCGTCGTTCACCATCGAAGACTTTTCGCTGAACCGCCTGTCGAAGGTGGGCAAGGGCGAAATCGATGCCCGCTTGAACGCGTATAAGAAGATGCTGACGCTGTAACGGTCCCCTCAGGGCAGCGGCAGGTTTTCGAACGCATAGGGCAGCTCGATGCGTTTCATTTCGGTCACCACTTCCACCACGGCGCGGCCTGGCGTGTCGCCGGGGTTGGGGGCGTTGAACCACTTGCTCTTGCTCAGCTCGCCGCGGCCCCAGGAGTTGCAGGTCCAGATCTTTCCGTCGCTTCCCTCCACCCAGATCTGCGTGGCCGTCAGCATGGTTTGCCGATCCTTCCACGCCTCATCGCTCACGCCCGCGGGCCGGGTGAACGAACACTGAATTTCCCAGCGGCGCTGGATGGCGTCGGTCGACAGCTTCACGGTCGCCTGCACGCCGGCCACCTCCGGCTTCTCCTCCCTGGCTTCGCGCAGCTCAAACACCTGCGTCTTGGTGGCCACCCAGATCGGCATTTTGCCCGAGAGTTTGCTGATCACCTTGCCCGCGCCCACCGGCCGCGAAAGCGCGATGTCGGTCGTTCCCGTCCACGCCCGGTCGATCGCCTGCTGCTGATCGACGGCCGTGACGCGCTTGCCCTCACCCCGGCCCGCCGGCACGAGGGATTTGCCGGCTTCGTCGACCGCCTCGCCCGCAGCGCTCCATTCCGCAAACGCCACCGGTCGCAGCGAGGGATCGATGGCCACGCGCGTGCGCACCACGAAACGCTCCTCCTGGCCGGTTTTCCGGCGGTAATCGGCCTCGTGCAGCACCCCCTCGGCGACCATCAGCAGCGGTCCCCTGGCGCTGATCCTGCCGGAGTAGGTCGACATCGGCTCGCCATCGCGCATGGACATCGACCACTGCTTGCCCGAGCCCGAGAGCTTGCCGAGCAGTTCACCGAGGACTTCCATCACCGGCGCATCGTCGGCGGAAAAGGTGACGAGCTCATCGCCCGCGGAATCGCCGTTGCCGAGTTGCACGCGCACGTTCGACTGCGTCTGCAGATCGTAAAGCGCCTGCCGGGCCGGCACTCCGTCGGCATGCAGGGACACCAGCGTCCCGTGGTCGGTGACTTTGCTCTTGCCCATCAGCAAGGGCTGCGTCGCTGCCTGGTCGGCGCGCACCGCGCTCCACCCCGCCAGCACCAGCAGGCCCACCGCGATCCGCAGGTACGTCATGCTCCATCCCTCGCTCATGGCAACACCAGGTCCTTGAATTCCAGCGGCACGGGGAGCACCTGCACTTCCGTGGGCACCAGCGCCTCCACACGTTTCACGACCCGCGTCTGGGCGCCGCCGCCCGCGTAATAACGCTGGACCACGGTGACGGCGTCGGTCTCCTCGGTCACCTTCGGCGGCTCAAAAACCTGCAGCGACACGCCGCCCTGGTCCATCACCACCGCCGGGGCGCCGGCGGCCCCCTTCTTCAGCGTCGCCCACGCGCCGGCTTCCATCGAGCCCTTCTCGTAGGTCACGGTGGAAATGAAGAAGGAGTTCTCCTGCTTCAGTGCCCCGATGGTCACTTTCATTCCCGCCACTTCCTTCTCCGCGCCCGCGTCGGCTTCTTCGCGGGTCAGCGTGAGCTTCTCGCTTTTAAGCCCGATCACCAGATCCGCGGTCCCTTTCAGCAGCGCGATCCTCTGGCCCGCACCCTCCGGCGGCGCCAGCGGCAGGCTCAGGCGCCCCACCCCGGCCGCCTGTGTGACCGGGGCACGCATCGACCGCCGCCGTTCCGCCTCCTCGGTCTGATCGCTCTGAGGCACCAGCGAATGGTCCTTGTCATCGACCATCGTTCCGAAGGTGAGGCTCCTGGGAAACGACAGCACCGTGATGCCGGGCTCGACCAGCACCGCGAGCGTCAGGTCGAAGCGCTCCGGCTGCGGGCTGGCCCTGAGATCCACCTCGTGCTCGATGCTTTCCAGCACCACCGCTGCCGGGTTGGCGGTGCACCAGATGCCCACGCCCTCCCCCTTTTCGCTGCGTCCCAGGGTCACCTGCGTCGGGGTCACGGCGCGCACCCGAAGCCCCGCCTGGCTGCACAATTGCAGCACCGCCTCCATCAGCGGCACATCTTTGAGGTGCAGCGTGATCTCCGGCATGTCGGCTTGGTCGAGCGTCGTGGATTGCTCGCCTTTGATCGCAAGCTTGGCCTCTTTGCCGATGGCCGCAGCCGCCGCGACGGTGGTTCCCTTGTTGATATCCACGCTCAACCGCCGCCCGGGGAACAGCGTGGCGAACTCCTTGGGCAGGGGGAGGATCTTGCCTTCGCGCACCATGAACGCCGGCGACGTTTCTTCCAGGCGGGCCCGCGCCAGCGCCCGCCGTGTCGCGGCACGGGTGGCTGCCGCTTCGAGCCGCGCCTTGTCCGCCGCCGCCGCATCCACACGAACCACCGGCGCCGGATCGCCTCCGGCGGGTTCTTCCCACAGCGCTCCCGCCCATGCCGCCCCTGCGCCAACGAGGGCCCCGCAGATGCCCGCGATCGCCGCCCGCTGCTTCCGTCTCGCCATGATGCCGCTCCTGAATCCACTCTCCGACAGGCTGCCCTCCCGCCCCGCCACGGTGCGCCTTACCCGCCCTGCTCCGCCTTGAACTTTTCCAGGCCCGCTTCCATGCGCTGGTCGAACTGCTCGCGATCGGGGGTTCCCCACAGACCCAGCTTCCAACGCCACAGGGCGAGCAGGTCGGGATCCGCACGTTCGGCCTCGGCCGCGCGATACGCGGCCAGCTCAGCGCGCTTGACGACCGCCGCCGCTCCGGGCCGATCCCACGCCGCCTCGGCCGCGATCCACAGCCGCCGCGCCGCGTTCTCGCGATCCGATTCCGCGGGTGTGGCGATGTTCACCTTGGGCGGGTCGTTCTCCACGCGCCAGAAGAAGGCATGGGCGTCCTGCTCGGCCTCGGGACCGATGCGGTCCACGAACACGCCAAAGAGCTTGGTCACGAAGCTGTTGTTCCGCACAATCTTCACCCAGTACAGCCCGGGCCGGTTCACCAGGAATTGCTCATACTCGCCCTGGCCAAAATCGCTGGCGCGGCTGCGGGCGACCACCGGCAGCTTCTCGAGCGACAGCCGATCCTCCTGCGCCAGGCCCTGCGCACTTTCCCGGTCCTGCTTGCCTTCGTCCGGCTTGACGCGCGTATCCAGCCGCAGTTCCAGCACGAAATCCCGCAGCGCGTTGCGGCTGGTCTGACCATCGGGATTCAGCATGTACAGCGAAATGCGGTGGGGGCCTTCCGGAATATTGGCCTTGACCCACAGGTCCGGGCCCTCCACCGCCAGCGACGCCACTTCGTCCTGATAGCCGCCGTCGTTGAGCTCGATTTCGCGGCGCTTGCCGTCGGTGGGGTTGTAAAGTGCCCGCCGGGAGTTGCTGTCGTTGGTATGGGAATAGGTCATCGGACCGGAGGTGCCGTAGTGACCGCCGATGGTGACGCTGGCGGCGTACACCTCGCTGAGGGCGTAGGAGTTCCATCCGCCGAGATTCGCGTATTGGCGTCCATAGCGGCCGAGCCAGTCGCCGCCGGTGGACCAATCCTGCCCGATGTATCCGCCGGCCGCTTCGACCTTGCCGCCCTCCGCGCCGGCCTTGGGCAGCCCCGCGAGCTTGACCTCCCAGGCCCGAAGTTCCTCCACCGTCGGGGCCGTCGCCGCCTTGGGCTGAAGGGCGCCTGACCGCTTCTTTTCCGGTTCCGGCAGCGATTTGATGATGGTGGCCGGATCATCATGCCAGGAGAGGCCCGTCAGGTAACGACCCACCAGCACGCGGCCATCACTTCCCACCGCCAGCCCCCGCACGTAGTTCACGGCGGGCTTGTCCGCGATCTTCGGCGCCTCCGACAGTGATGCCATCACCTTGCTGTTTTCCGGATCGATCCGTTCAAAGCCGGTGGTTCGGTGGCCCACCCACAATTTTCCTTCCGCATCCACCGTCAGGCAGCTCACCCAGTCCTCGCTCAGCAGCCCCTCTTCCTTGGGCTGCCAACTCTCGGGCACGCTGGCGTAACTGCGCTGCGCCTTTTCGACCCAGTCCTTGCCGCGAACGAAGCGCCAGTTCTTTCCCGCGTCGCCGCTGACGACCAGTCCACGCGGCGTGCCGACATAAATGTGTCCGCCTGCATCGATCGTCACGCAATTGGTCTCGCGGCCCGGCAGCCCCTTCCCATGCGGCGCCAGCGGCACCTCGTCCCCGCCGATGGTCTGCTCCCACGTGGCGTAATGATCTGCCGCACGCCCCACCAGCACCCCGTCGAGTGCCGTGGCCAGGTAGACGTCCCCTTCCTTGCTTACCGCAATGCCGCGTACCTGGTCGCCCGGCAGACCCTCCGGCCGGCCAAAGTTCGTCCACGTCTCGTTGCCCTCGCTGTACCGCGTTACCCCGAGGTCGGTGCCGATCCAGACATCGCCATCCTTCGGGCTCACGGCAAGGGCGTAAACGTGAGCGCCGATCGGTCCGGCATTGGGCCCCCAGTTCGTGAACGTTTTCCAGGTCTCGTCGTTGAACACGCTCACGCCATGGTTCAACTGCCCTGCCCACAGCCGGCCCTTGCGGTCCATCGCCAGCGCGTAGACGAATTCATCGCCGAGACCCTTCCCGCCCGCGGCCTTGGTGTATTGCGTCCACTTCCCTCCCTCCAGCATCCACACCCCCTCGCCCTCGGTGCCCACCCACAGCCGCCCCGTGGGATCCTGCAGTTCGCAGGTGACGTGCACCTGCGTGGGCATGGCGGCGGACTCTCCGGGGGCCTGCGTGAGAGTTTGGGCAGCGCTCGTAACCGTTTGGGCGACGCCTGGGGCTGCCGCTGCTGCCACGAATCCGACCGTCCACCATGCCAACAGCTTGTGCCGCATCCGACCTTCCTCCTCGACCACCCTCCACCCGGGATCACCGAGACGCCCCCCCTCAGACATGCTAACCCCGGCCACGGTTCCCTGCCCGAGGATTTTATCGGTTCTCGCAAGCCGCGCCCTCGTGCAGGTCAACCAGGGTCGCGCCGCCGCGCGAGGTGCCCATCGTGCTCTGGCGGCCGCGGTCCGGTGCTTTCGCGGGCAGGGGAATCACGAGCCGCCGCCAAAGTAGGCGCAGTTGCCAGCCGATGAGCACATCATGTCCACTCTTGATTTGTCCATGTATCTGCTGGTGATCGCGGGCAGCGGCCTGATTTCGATCCTGATGCTGCGGACGCTTGGACAATCGGCGGTGGCGGTGGCCTTCAACGAGGTGGCGGCGCGCCGCGAGCTTGAAGCGAGCCGCCAGGCGGAGAACGCCGCAGCCGAAGCGGCGGGTCGCGCCGCGGCTCTCGAACCTCTGGCCTTGAACCCGGACGGCACTGTGGAAGAGCCTATTATCGGAATCGTCGAGAGTCGGTAAATGATGGGTCGAAAAGGGGTTTGCAATTTTTTTTCGCGTGGTATAGTGAGCACGCACCCGAGCCGGCAGTGGAAAAGCCCCTGAAAAAAGGCCCCCGCTGCAGGGCTGTGGCATGGAATTAGTGGACGCAACTTTCAGGTTTGCCGATAGACAGGTTTGTTCCCAATGGCCGATAAAACGCGATCAACCAGGAAGAAACCGGTGAGCCAGAAGCGCGTCGCAACCGTGCTCGCGTCCCTCGTGGGCACTTTGACCCTCAGTGCGGGCGTGCTGCTGATGCTGGAAGGTGGCGGCGCCACCACCCCGCTGGCGGCTGCCTTCGCGACCCAATCTCTTGAAGCCCAGATGGCAACTCAAGCGCCGTTGCAGACTTCGGCGTGGGAGTATATCATCGTTTATGAATCGGGAGATCTGGCGGGCTGTTCTGCCAGCCTCGTCGACGGTCGTGTCACAGGAGGTACCGAGCTTCCACCCCGTTCAGTGCGGCCAAAGGCGAACTTCCACTTTGTCATCGACGGTGCCCGCAGCGGGCCCGGGACGGCGGATGGGCAACTCGAGGTCGGCACTTCGTGGCGTCAACAAGACCTTCAAGATCCTTATGCTGCCCCCAATGCCGGCTGGCCTGACCCCCGCTATCATCAGAAATTTTATACCAACGCGGTAAGTGTCTGCATGATCAGTGACTTAAACCGCGCTCCTGTGAGTGCCGCCCAGCATCAGAAACTTGTCCAAGTCCTCCACGAACTGCAACATCGACTCAATGTCCCCAAGTCCCATGTCTACTTCCAATGGGAACTTGGACCCAATGCCTCCAACGCCTCCCTTCCCCAGAAGTCCTATGCGGACAGCGTCCGCAGCCTTCTGGAATAACCCGCCTTTGCACAGTTCGGCGCCCGCTTGATGTTCCTGCCGCGGGCGCTGGCAGCCCCAATCACCCCGCCGCAGGCGTGCCCGCTTCCCGCCCCACGCACGCCTTCTGAACGCCGGTTTGGCTTTTGCACCCCGATTCCTTCACCCTTTTTGCGACGAGTTTGTCCATCAAACGTGCTTTTTCCGACAAACTGGCTCAAAGGGCGCCGATCCCCTACACTCTCACGGCAACGCTGACACGTGGCTGTACAAATTTGAGAGTTCGGCTACGTTGTACGGTGTATCGTGATCGCGAACCAGGTATCTATGGAACCTCTCCCCGAGATTGCTGATTTCGAGATTATTTCGTGCCTCGGCTACGGAGCGCGCAGCACGATCTACGCGGTGTCCGAAAAGGCCACCAAGCAGGTCTACGCGCTGAAACGCGTCATCCGCAAGTCCGCCGATGACGACCGTTTCCTCGAACAGGCCGAGCAGGAATTTGCCATCGCTTCGCAGTTCGACCACCCGGCCCTGCGCAAAAGCATCCGCATCATCCGTAAACGCAAGCTGCTCAAGACGATGGAGCTGTTCCTCCTGATGGAATTCGTCGACGGCATCTCCCTCGACAGCCAGCGCCCCAGCAAACTCACCCACCTCATTAAGGTCTTTATCCAGGCCGCCCAGGGCCTCACCGCGATGCACCGCCTCGGTTTCGTCCACGCCGATATCAAACCCAACAACATCCTCGTCAACGACGATCTCAAGGTGAAGATCATCGACTTCGGGCAGTCCTGCTCCATCGGCACCGTCAAGAGCCGCATCCAGGGCACCCCCGACTACATCGCCCCCGAGCAGGTCGGCCGCGGACCGCTCACCCCCGCCACCGATGTCTTCAACTACGGCGCCACCCTTTACTGGTGCACGACCGACCACCACATCCCCACGCTTATTCCCAAGAAAAACAAGAACGGAATTCCCGTCGAAGCCCGCGGCGAAGCCCAGGCCCCGCACGAGATCAACCCCGTCATCCCCGTGCCCCTTTCCCGCCTGATCATGGACTGCATCCAGAAGCTGCCGACCCACCGGCCGCAGGATTTCACCACGGTGCTTCCACGGTTGGAACTGGCCCTGTCGCTGGCACGGTCCGACAGCCCGCTTCGCGCACCGCGGGCGGAGTTGGAAGAACGCATCCCCGAGAGCCGCGACGACAGCAATGACGAGAGCCGCGACCTGGGTCCCGGCGACAGCGGCGCCATCGACATCGATCCCGAAGAACTTGGCAAGTAGGCCCCCGGCCGCGCGGTGGGGGGGGTATCCGCGGCCTGTCTGTTCCCGAGGCCCGCCATGACCGCTGAAGAAGTCATCTCCCTGCTCCATTCCGCCGCCCAGGAAGCCGCCACCGACACCCTGCGCAACGCCCAGATGCTCTGCCTCCCCGGCGAAGGCTCGCTCTACGTCGCCGGCGACCTGCACAACCACGTCCGCAATTTCCAGCGCTTCCAGAAAGCCGCCGACCTGGGGAACAATCCCGGCCGCCACGTGATCCTGCAGGAGCTGATTCACGGCGGGGATCTGGGCGCCTCGGGCGAGGATCGGTCACTGGGACTGCTGCTTGAGGCCCTGCAGTGGTCCGCCGCCTTCCCCGGCCGCGTGCACTTCCTGCTGGCCAACCACGACATGGCGCAGGTGCTCAACATCGCCATCATGAAGGATGGCTACGATCTCACCGAGCGCTTCAGCCGCCACATCAACCTGACCTACGGCCCCAATGCCCCGCAGGTGCACGACGCGCTTGCCGCCTACATCCGCGCGCTCCCCCTCGCCGCCATCACCGTCACGGGAATTTTCCTCAGCCATTCGCTGCCCGCGGCCCGCGATCTGACGACCTTCGACCGCACCGTCGTCCGCCGCGAC
>JBEHXY010000038.1:0-15743 GCA_048498455.1 Planctomycetota bacterium
CAGGTTTCGTGCACCGTGATGGATGCGAGCTGGGGGACGGTGGCTTTCAGGCGCTGCCAGATCCAGCGGGCGATGTTTTCGCTGGTGGAGTTTTCCAGCCCCGGCACTTCGTTGAGCAGGCGGTGATCGAGCTGGTCTTCCAGGGGGCGGAACTTGTCCTTGAGCTCTGCGAAATCCATCAGCCAGCCGGTGCGGGGGTCGACCGGTCCGCGGACGGTGACTTCCACGCGGAAGGAGTGGCCATGCATGCGGCCGCACTTGTGTCCCGTGGGAACGTGGGGCAGTGAGTGCGCGGCCTCAAAGCGGAACTCCTTGGTGAGCTCCACGACGAATGGATCGTTGTCTGGCATGGCACCAGTGTGGAGTTTCGTGTTTCTGGTTGCAAGCGTACAATTCCGGCCGCTTTGACGAAGGAGCATGCCATGCCGCTGACTGTTGGCCAACCCGCGCCGGATTTCGAATTGGAAAACCAGGACAAGAAGAAGATCAAGCTGTCGGAACTTCGGGGGAAGAAGGTGGTTCTGGCGTTCTATCCGCTGGATTTTTCGCCGGTGTGTTCCAACGAGCATGCCTGCTTTGTGACGGATCTGCCGCAGTTTTCGGCAAAGGGGGCGGTGATCCTGGGGATCAGCGTCGATTCGGTGTGGTGCCACAAGGCATTCCGCGAAGCCAAGGGCATCACCTACGACCTGCTTTCGGACATGAAGCGCGAGGTGGTGCAGAAGTACGATCTGTACCTGGCTGAGGCGAACATCGGCCGGCGGGCGACGGTGATCGTGGACACGAAGGGCAACGTGGCGTGGTTCAAGGAGCAGCCGCTGCGTGAAGAACGCAACGACGCCGAGATCCTCGAGGCGCTCGAAAAGACCACCTGATCGCCGGCGGCCTCCTATGATCAGATGGAGGTCACCATGCGGCGCGGCGAAGCGACAACGGCGGCACCTGCGGAGAACCTGGAAGCCCTGACACAGGCGATCGGGCGCGAATTGCTCAATGCCTCGCGGGCCACGACGGCGTCGGCGCTTTCCCGGAAATTCTGGTCCGACAAGCTCCTCGCCTACACCCTGCAGAGCGAGCGGTTCAAAACCGAGCTGTTCCGCTTCATCGACGTCTTTCCCGTGCTGCGCTCGCCGGCGGCCATTCACCAGCATCTTCACGAGTACCTCGTCCGTCCTGACCTGCCTTTGCCGGGGGGCATCGCGGTGGCGCTCAAGGCCGGCGGCCTGCTGAAGTCGGCGCAGGCATCGGCGATTGCCTCGCAGGTGGAGGGGATGGCGCGAACCTTCATCGCGGGCAGCACGCTGGAAGAAGCCCTGCCGGCGCTGCGGGCGCGCTGGCAGGAGCACATCGGCTTCTCGGTCGATCTGCTGGGCGAGGCGGTGGTCTCGCATGCCGAAGCGCGGGCTTACCAGGCGCGTTATCACGAAATCCTCGACGCACTGCCCGCCGCGGTGTCCGCCTGGCCGGGCGATCCCCTTCTCGACAGCGACCATCTTTGTCCGATCCCGCGGGCGAATGTCTCCATCAAGATTTCGGCGCTCGATGGCCATGTTTCGCCGGTGGACACGCAGGGCTCGCTCGACCGCCTGACCGATGCGCTGGCGCCGCTGCTGCAGAAGGCCCGCCAGCAGCATGTGCTCATCAACTTCGACATGGAGCACCACGCGCTCCACGACCTGACCCTGCGGCTGTTCAAGCGTTGCTGCGAGCAATTCGATTTCCCCGCCGGGCTGGCGCTGCAGGCGTATCTGCAGTCGATCGATCGGGATGCGGCGGAGCTGATCGAGTGGTCGCGGGCCCATCGCCGGCGGGTGACGGTGCGGCTGATCAAGGGGGCGTACTGGGATTACGAGACCGTTCACGCGGAGATGATGAACTGGCCGGCGCCGGTGTGGCCAACCAAGCCGCAGACCGATGCGGCCTTTGAGCGTGCGGCGGCGCTGTTTGTGAAGCACACGCCGACCCGCGCGGGCGCAGGCGGGATCACGCTGGCGGTGGGCACGCACAATGTGCGGTCGGTGGCGCGGACGCTCGCGCTCATGCAGCAGCAAGGCCTGCCGGCGAATGCCGTGGAATTCCAGGCGTTGCGCGGGATGGCCGACGATCTGAAGCTGGCCCTGGCGCAGCGGCAGTTGCGCGTCCGCGAGTATGTGCCGCTGGGAGAGATGATTCCCGGGATGGCTTACCTGGTGCGGCGGCTGCTGGAGAACACATCGAACACCGGTTGGCTGCGTGCCGGCCATGCGGCGGCCACGGATGAGGAACTGCTGGCGCCGCCCAGCGAAGCCCCCGCATCGACCCTGAGCGCCCGCGCGGCGAATTCTCGTGACCGGGCCTTCTTCAACGAGCCCTTGCGCAATTTCTCGCTTCCCGGTCCGCGGGCGGCATTTGCCAAGGCGCTCGCGGGGGCGACGGTTCCGCGGGTGGAAAACGACACGTCGCCGGCGGCGGCGGAGGCGATGGTGGCGGCCGCCGCGCGGGCCTTCCCCGGGTGGCGGGACAGCGGCGTGCAGGCGCGGGCGCATCTCATCGAGAAAGCGGCCGATCGGCTGGCGGGCGATCGTGATCGGCTGGCCGGTGTGATCGTTCGCGAGTCGCACAAGAGCTGGAGCGAAGCGGACGGGGACGTGTGCGAAGCGATCGATTTCTGCCGGTACTACGCCCTGCACGCGCGCACGCTTCAGGAGCCGCAGCGCATCGGTCCCCCGCTGACGGGGGAGCGCAACGAGATCCGCGTGCTTCCGCGCGGCGTGGCCGCGATCATCGCGCCGTGGAATTTTCCGCTCTCCATCGCCACGGGCATGACCGTCGCCGCCCTGGTGACCGGCAACACCGCCATCCTGAAGCCCGCGGAACAGACGCCGGGAATCGCGTCGCTGCTTTGCCAGCATCTCCACGCCGCCGGAATCCCCAAGGAGGTGCTGCACTTCTGCCCCGCGCCCGGAGAGACGGTCGGCGCGGCCCTGGTGCGCCATCCGCTGGTGGCGACGATCGCCTTCACGGGTTCCAAGGCGGTGGGTCTCGACATTCTCCGCGCCGCCGCGGACACGCCGCCGGATGCCCCGTTTATCAAGCGCGTGATCTGCGAGATGGGCGGCAAGAACGCGATGATCGTCGACGAATCGGCCGATCTCGACGATGCGGTGCTGGCGGTGCGGCAATCGGCGTTCGGCTTCGCGGGCCAAAAGTGCTCAGCGGGCTCGCGGCTCATCCTGCTCGATTCGATTCACGATGCCTTCGTCACCCGCCTTATCGAAGCGACCCGGGCGCTGGTCACGGGCGATCCCGTGGATCCCGCCACCGACATCGGGCCGGTCATTGATGAGGCCGCCGCCAAGAAAACTCGTGAGTACATCGACCTGGGCGTGCGGGAGGCGACGCTTGTGTATCCCGATGTGCCGCAGGGCGTGCTCGAAACCAGCCCCCGCACCACACTGCTGCGCCCGCACGTCTTCACCCACGTGCAGCCGGAGAGCCGCCTTGCCAGGGAGGAAATCTTCGGGCCGGTGCTGGCGGTCCTGCGGACGAAGGACTTCGAGCACGCACTGCAGCTCGCCAACAGCTCCGCTTACAAGCTCACCGGCGGCCTGTTCTCACGTACGCCATCACACATCGACCGCGCTAGACAACACTTCTTCGTCGGCAACCTCTACATCAACCGCGGCATCACCGGCGCGATCGTGGGACGCCAGCCTTTCGGCGGCTTCGGCCTTTCCGGCGTCGGCGGTGGCGGCGCCAAGGCCGGTGGACCTCATTACCTTCACCAGTTCACCGATCCGCAGGCCATCACGGAATCGACGATGCGTCACGGTTTCGCCCCCAACGATGCGGAATGACGGCGGAGCTCCGTCGAATCACGAGCGGGAAAGTTGAGAGTCGATCAAGGCGCAGACCGCCTTTTGCGCAACGGCCATGCGTTCCTCCAGCGTCCCCCGCAACCGCACCACGGCCACTCCGGTTTTCGCCGCTTCTTCCACGAAGCGCTGGTGCATCCAGCCGCGAATCTTCTCGCCATCGCGGAACCCATCCTGCACAAAGGGAAAGTCCGGCTCGGCGAGCAGGTACAGATGCACGATATCGTGGGAGCCGATGGCATCCACCGCGGCATTTCGGTGCCCTTGATAGCGCTCGCACCACAAGCCGGTCGCAAAGGCATTTGTATCGCAGATGAGCACTTTGTTGGCGTTGCGGGCGGCCGCGTTTTCCCGCCGCTGCTGCTCCGCCGCGATCGTGACGAATTCCTCATCAGTGAAGCCCGGCAGCGGGCTCTCCTTCGACAGCCCCGCCACCTTCCGCTCCCAGTATTCGCGACCATACTCGGGCACCCAGGAGGTGCGGAAGCGCTCCGCAAGCAGGCGGGCCAGCGTGGTCTTGCCCGTGGATTCGGCGCCGATCAGCACCACGCGCCGCACGTAAAACGCGCGCACGCAGGGCTCCAGGAAGTCGAGGTGGTTCAGCGGATCGCCGCGAATCAGCGTGCCGGAGCAGGGCATCGTCGCCCGCGCCTGATCCACCAGCACATGCCGCGATCCCATGGCCGCCGCAAAGATCTCGCCATAGCTCTCGCTGCTGAAGACCACGTCCGGCGCCCCTCCCAGGTAGCGCATCGTGAACGCCGCCCACTCGTGCGGATCGTTCTGCAACTCGTCGAGGACCAGGTGAATCTCGCAATCCGGATGGGTTTCCTCCAGCCAGGCCTTGCGCAATTCGCCGGGAATCGTCTGCGAGGGATGGTGCGGCAGCAGCACGACCAGCCGGTCCACCTGCCGGCGGGCGGTGTCGATCAGGAACTTGTGCCCGCGGTGCGGCGGATAGAACTTGCCGACGACAAACCCCAGCGTCATGCCGCGCTCCCGACCGTCAGCACGTCCAATCCCCGCGCCCGCTGCTCGAGCAAACTTCGACGCCATTGCAGATAGCCCATCGTCGCCATCACCAGGAACACGCCGTACAAGAGCGACATCAGGTACAGTTCCTTGTACACATACAGCGGCACATAAATCAGGTCCGCGACGATCCACCACAGCCAGTTCTCCAGCCGCTTCTGGTTAAGCAGCCACTGTGCCCCAAGGCTCAACGCCGTCGTCAGTCCATCCCAAAACGTCGCCGAGCCCTTTGCTGCATGCAGGACCGCCCACAAAACGAACGTCAACACGGTGGCCGTCGCCATCACCACCGCGTGAGAATTCGCATCGACGCGAGAGATCTTGAGTTCCGTCCGCTTCTCCCCGCCGAACACCCACAGGTACCAGCCAACCGCCGTCAGCACGAAATACACGATCTGGAGCGACCCATCCGCATAGAGTCCCGTGCCAAAATAAAGCACGCTGCAGGCCGTCACGTTGACCAGGCTGATCGGAAAATTCCAGACGCTTTCCTTCACGGTCAGCCAGACGCACATCGCCCCCGTCACCACCGAAAAGGCCTCCAGCCAGGACACCACCCGGCTTCGCGCCAGGCCCGCCGCCAGCGCGCTCGTCGCCGCGGTAATGGCCAGAAAGACAGCAACATCCCAGCTCTTTCGCATGTCTCAACCATAATCCATCCTGGAGAAGCCGTCACCCGCCGGCTCCATTTGTCATTTCTCCCGGGTCATTTATCATTCCCCCATGCCCAACGCCTGCGTCATCTTCGACTTCGACGGCGTGATCGCCGACACCGAATCCCTGCACCACGCCGCCTACAACCACGCCTTCGCCCATCACGCGGCGGACATCGGCGGGGCGCTGGAAATTCCGCGCGAAGCCTACTTCCGCAAATATATCGTCTACGGCGACACCGAAGGCTTCTTCCACATGCTGCGCGACCATGGCCGCCCCGCGGATGCCGCGCTCATCCAGACCCTCTCCGCCACCAAGCACCATCTCTTCCAGGAAAAGCTTTCCGACTTCGCCGAGCCCCTCCCCGGGGTGCGCGACACGCTCGCCTTTCTCGAGGAACACAACGTCCCGCGGGCCATCTGCTCCGGCGCCCGCCGCGCGGAAATCATCGAGCTGCTCGATGCCTTCAAACTCCGCCACCATTTCGACGTGCTCGTGGCCATCGAGGATGTCCGCAACGGAAAGCCCGATCCGCAGGGGTACAACCTCGCCTTCGACAAGCTGAACCTCGAGTACGACGCGGAGCTGGAGAAGGACAAGTCGCTGGTGATCGAGGACTCCGCCGGCGGATGCGCTGCTGCCCAGGCCGCGGGCCTGCGCGTGCTCGCCGTTGCCACCTCGCTGCCGCTGCAGGAGGTGCAGCGCTGCGCCACTTTCGCAGTGCCCGATCTCTCCCACCTGCCCCGGGCGCAGCTGGCCGCGTGGTTGCATTTGCACTGATTCACGCCGCCCAGCCCCACCTTTTGCCCGCTGCAACAATTTCCAATTTTTCCTGAACCGGTGAACCCCCAGGCGCACTAGACCCCGAAACCGCCTGTGGAGATCGCCATGCGCCGACGCACTTCCCTCCTGCTGTTGCCCCTGCTGCTCTCCGGCTGCGCCCAGTACGCAGCCATGCGCTCCGCCGAGCCCCCGCCAACGAATGCGGCCGATCGCGCCTTCGCCATGCCCGGCGCCCTCGGCGGACGCGGTGGCGCCGGTGGCGCCGCGGCGGCCGCGCCTGCAGCATTGGCCGCGTCCGCCCTGCCGACGCTCACGGCCGACGTCGCGCCCATCGCCAGCCGCCAGATGATCTACAGTGCCTCGCTCGCGCTGACGGTCCCCGACATCGCCGCCGCACAATCCTCCGTCCGCCAGGCCGCCGCTTCCTTCGGCGGATACCTCGAAGAAATCAGCGGTCCCGTCATCACCATCCGCGTGCCCGCCGCCAAATTCGATGACGCCCGCACCGTCATCGAACGTCTCGGGGTCGTCACCGAACGCCAGGTGAAGGCCGCCGACGTCACAGAGGAAATGCACGACCTGCACATCCGCCTGGACAACGCCCTGCAGATGCGCACGCGGCTCGAAGGCCTGCTCGAAAAGGCGAGCCGCATGGAGGACGCCCTGCAGATCGAGAAGGAACTCCAACGCGTGACGGAAAACATCGAGCTGCTCAAAGGCAAGCTCCAGTACATGGATTCGCAGGTGGCCTATTCGACGCTTCGCACGTCTTTCAATTCGCCCCGCCCCCAGACCGCCTCCACGGAGGCGCTGCCCTTCCCGTGGATTCGCGATCTCGCCTCCGGCGCCCTGGAAGGCAACACCCAGAGCAATCCCGACACCTCCCGCCTCTTCCGCCGCAACGACCGCTTCAAACTCCCGCCCGGCTTCGTCCGCTATTACGAGCGCGACCACCTTACCGAAGCCATGTCTGCCGACAACGTCCTCATCAAGTTCACCCGTCACGACAACTATGACGGCGGCACGCTCGAGTTCTGGACAGCACTGGCAAAGAAAACGCTGACGGACAATCGGGCGGTGCTGGTCCTGGAGCAGCAGGATCTGCAGCTCACGGACAAGAACGCCGCGCGTGTGCTGGTGGGCACAAAAGACCTGGGCGGCGGGCCCAAGCAGACTTACCTGCTGGGCGTGGCGGCGACCGCGCGTTACGTGTACACGTTCGAGGCATGGGGGCCGGCGCAGAACGTCGCGCCGCAACGGCAGGCGCTGGTCGAGGCGTTTTCGACTATGGATGCGAAGCATTGGTAAAGCGGCGCCAGTGCAGCGTCACGGCGTCGGCCGTTTGCGGAAGACGCACATCCACGCCGTGAACGAATGGCCGCTGGCACTGGGAAAGGCGCACCGCCGGAGCTCTTCGATCTCGAACAGCGGCTCCACGGCCGCCGCGATCTGGGCGACCGTGACCTTGGGAAAGCTCGAGGGACCGGAGCGATCGTCGCAGCTTCCGCAGATGGAAATCCACAGGCCCTCGGGAGGCAGCACGTCGGCCGCCCGCCTGGCGAACGCGGCGGCGTCGGCGTCGCGATAAGTGTGGAACACGGCGCGATCGACGAGGGCGTCGAAGGTCTCCGGAACGGCGGCGGGAGCGAGAAAGTCTGCAAGACGGAAATCGACGGCCCCGCCGGCGCGGGTCGCAGCCTCACGCGCTTTCTCCAAGGCGGCAGGGGCAATCTCCAGGGCCACCAGCCGATAGCCGCGCTGCGCCAGCGCGATCGCGTTCACGCCCGTTCCGGCGCCGATTTCGAGGATGCGGCCGCCCGCGTGAACCCGGCGGGCGACGGCGTCCAGCAGGTCGTCACTCGCGGAGCCATTCTCCCACGGCGGCAGGCCGGGCCCGGAATAAAAAGCATTCCAGCCCTGGTCGTCGGGAAGAGTCGCGTCGTCAGGGTCAGCGGTCATCGAAGCCTTCCGCTCGGTGCATCATTTCGGCAGGAGGTTGTCGAGACCCCTCTCCATGTCGCTGACCAGGTCGATGTTTGGCGGACGCCAGCCCTTTTCATCGAGAATGATCGTGAGCTGGCGTTGTTCATCGGCATATTGGTGCAGCACGACGTTCATCATGGCGGCGGCACTGTCCATGCCCTGCTGCGTCGGCGGAGAGACGCTGCTGATCGCGTTGTCGTGGGGAATGTGGCACTCGATGTCAGCCGTGAAGGTGCAATCAAATTCGCCCTCGTTCCTGCCCGGAACGACTTCGAGCACTTTGAAACCGTTGAGTTTGAACTCGCAGGAAAATGGGATGAACAGCATGCTGCCCATGCGCGTGGTGAACTTGGCGCTGTGGTCGTCGAGCAGTTCGCCGTTGCTGGCGGCGTACATGCGGAGGAAGGCGAGGCGGACATCATCCGGCGAGGGCTTCGCCCCGCGCGCCTTGGTCAAATCGATGTGGCCGGGCTTGTCCATCAGCTTCTTTTCGTCCTCGGAGAACAGCGACATCATGTGGGCCTGGTCGAGCTCGAACTTCCGCTCGTCGGCCGCGGCTTTGAGCTTGGGCAGGTCGTGGAGTGTCGCATCCCCCGGCACGCCGAAGTTGGAGCTGAACACGGAGGCGACCGCCGGCAGCGATTCTGCGTGCGCCACGATGCCGATGAAATCGTTCAGCGAGGCGGAAAGATCGCGGTCGCGCTCGGCGTGAAGATCTGCGAGAATCTTCTTCACCGGCGGGCGCGTGGCGGCGAAATGAAACTCCTCGAAGAACGTGTCGTACCACAGGGCGCCCGCGCGCAGGGCGGCCCCGCCGGAGGGGAAGGCAGCCATGGCGGCGCGCGGCTGCGCGAGAAGCCCGTCGAGCACGGCGTCGAGCTTGTCGTCGATGCGCGCCTGCGCGGCCACGCGGTCGGCATCGGGCACATGCTTCAGCAGCACGGCGTTGTCGGTGGCCCAGGTGGCCAGCAACTCCGCGCCCGGCTTTCCGGCGGCGGTCGAAGTTTCGTGTTGGACGTTCGCGGCGAGGGTCGCCCCGGCGAGCTGCGTGCGGAACGCCTCAATGGTCGCCGGCCAGGCTTTTTTCTCGCTGGGCCATGCATAAAGCCGGCGCACGGGGAGGGCGGCTTCCAGAGCGGCGAGATCGTCAAACGTGCTGCTGATGGCCGGGGACTTCTGATAGTGCGCAAGCTGCTCGCTCTCCCAGGCATCCTCCGTGCGCATCGCCGCGGCGGCGATCACCCGGGCCGGCGCCGGACGCAGCACGTACTGCAGGAACATGTATTTCGTGGCGAAGGAAGCAACGGGCGCAGGGGCTGCGCCGCGGCCGCCGGCGCGCCCCGCGGCCCGGGCGGCGTTGCGCTCAGCAATCGCCTGGGCCGCAGCCGCCTGCATCGCCTGCTGGCGCACGATTGCGTCCTGCACGGCCTGCTGCCGCGCGGCGGGGTCCATGGGCTGGCGGACACGCTGGCCAGGCTCGCCGGGGATCCCGGGAGCGGCACGCGGCGCCCGGGCCACCGGCGCTCCCACCCGCTGCATCGACAGTGCCAGGAGCCCATAGTCGATCGTGTCGTAAGGTTGGCTGAACACCGGCTTGAAGGTCGCATCGTTCAACAGCGGCAAAGACTGCAGAACCACCTTGTCCAGCGAGTCATTCGCCACGCTGCCCGGATATTCCTGCTCATATTTGTCGGCCCACTTGGCGATCTCCTCATCGGAGGGCGGCGCGCCATCGCCGGCCGTGAGCCTGGACAGGGACTGGGCCGCATGCGCAGCAAAAGCCTTGATCGCGGCGGCGTTTTCGGAGCGCGCAAAGAGGAAGTAGGGGGAGGTCGGACCATACGCATTGATCGTCCACGTCTGGCCGGCGATTTCCTTGCGCTCCGCGCTATAAACGCCGGCGAAGGAAATCTGCGGCATCGTCGAGCCCGGCGGCTGGCTGATGAAACCACGGTGCTGGAAAAAGACCGCGGCGTCACCAGGATCCACGCGGCCTTCGATTTTCCAGGTCGTTTCAGCGGGCGCCGGGGTGGGTCCCACCGCAGGCTTGGCGGGAATCGTGGTGACATGCACCTGCCCCGTGAGATGCCGCTTGTCGGCGTCATCCGCCGACATCGTGAGATCAGCGATGAGGATCGTGTCGTTGACCGCGTAGAGCCCCGTCCACGTCCCGGCGAGATCGATTTGCGCCGCCTGCGTGCGCCGTGCCAATACCGTCAATGGATCCAGGGGATTGGGCCCGGTCGGCGGCGGAATCACCGGGCGTCGGGGCGAGGCGCGTTGAGGCGGAGGAGCAATAGCGCCCGGGCGAACGCGGCCTCCGGCGCCGGGTTGCTCCTGCGCCAGCGCCACAGACGTGAGAATCAGCGTAGCGACAACCGTCTCGACTGCCAGCTTCATGACACGCTCCCTTGCCTGAGAGGTGAATCGCTGCACGCCCCGGTGTCCGGCCCACGTGTGCCCCCCCGCCGAAACTCATACCAACATCGTCAACGGCGCCTCCAGCACCGCCTTGAGCTCCTGCAGGAACTTCGCCCCCGTCGCCCCATCCACCACCCGGTGATCCGCCGACAGCGTCAGGTTCATCACCTGCCCCGCCACCACCTCGCGCTTCCCGCCCGCGTCCTTCACCACTGGCTGCCACGTCGTCCCGCCCACCGCCAGAATCCCGCTCTCCGGCGGATTGACGATCGCATTGAAATTCTTCACCCCATACATGCCCAGGTTCGAGATGGTGAACGTCGAACCCGTCATCTGGTCCGCTTTCAGCTTGCGCTTCCGACCCGCATCCGCCAGCGACTTGATCTCCTGCGAAATCGCCCGCACCCCCTTCGTGTGCGCCTGCCGAATCACCGGCACCACCAGCCCGTCGTCCAGCGCCACCGCAATCCCCAGGTCCACCGTCCCATGCTGCACGATCGAGTTTCCCGCAAAGCTCGCGTTCATCGCCGGGTTGCGGGAAAGCGCGATCGCCACCCCGCGCGCGATGAAGTCCGTCACCGACAACTTCTCCGGCGCGATCTGCTCGTTCACCTGCGTCCGCAGCTCGATCAGCTTGTCCATCACCACATCGATCGACAGGTAAAAGTGCGGAATCGTCTGCTTCGATTCCACCAGCCGCCGCGCGATCACCTGCCGCATGTTCGACAGCGGAATCTGCTTCTGTTCCAGCTTCGCCGCCAGATGCACCGGCGTCGCCTGCGCCGCCGTCGACGGACCCGCCGCCTTCACCATGCCCCCGTCCACCTTCGCCGCCGCCGGCTTCGGACGGCTCGCCGCCTCCAGCACGTCCCGCTTGATGATCCGCCCCTCCGGCCCCGTCCCCGTCACCGTGTTGATGTCCACCCCACGCTCGTCGGCGATCTTCCGCGCCAGCGGGCTCACCCGCACCTTGCCCGTGTGAATCGCCTCCGGCTCCGACCCCTCCTCATGATCCACCACCGGCACCGCCGGACCCGGGCTCCCCGCCGACGCGCCCACCGGCGCCTTGCTGTCATCCGCATTCTCCACCGCCGCATCCGTCCCCGTCCCGCCGCCCGACCCGCCCTTCGCCGCCGGTGCTTCCGCCTTCTTCTCCGGTGCTTTCGCCGGGGCCGCCGCCGCCCCGTTCCCGCCCTTGACCCCCGCCGCCACCGCCTTCACATCCTCCCCCGCCTTCGCCAGCACCGCGATCAGCGCCCCCACCGCCATCTTCCCGCCTTCGCCCACCACGATCTTCGCCACCGTCCCCCCTTCAAACACCTCCAGCTCCTGCGTCGCCTTGTCCGTCTCCACCTCCGCAATCATGTCCCCCGGACTCACCTTGTCCCCCTCCTTCTTCAACCACTTCGCCAACGTGGCCTCGGTCATGGTGTCCGTCAACTTCGGCATCGTGATTTCAATCGGCATGGACGCAAATCCTTCGTGGGCTGGAGAGGCAGAAACGATCACTCGTTCCACAAACCACCATCTTAGTCGCAACCCAAACCCGAGAAAAGGGAGCCCCACCGCCTCCGCCGGCGCCCCAAATCCCCCACAATGGCCCCTCGCCTCTGTCCGCCCTCTGTGCCTCGGTCCCTCTGTGGCGGCAGCGCGCTCCTGATCACCGGCTATCCACATCACCGGCGGCCGCGTCTCACCCCCCCACCTTCTCCTCCCGCACCACAAACCCCTGCGGCGGCGACAACGAAAACGTCTCCTCCTCGACGCCCATATCAAAGCGAATCTCCGTCAACGTCCGCACCACCGTGTACTGCTCCGGATGCATGTCCACGTCGTTCGCGGGCAACCCGATGATCACCTTAGACCGCGCGGGCCGCACCGTCTCCACCACCCGCACCGGCAACTTCGTCTCTTCATCCGCCCACACCTCATAGGTCGACGGCGCTTTCACCACCTCAAACCCCCGCACCTTCCGCCCCCCCTCCACCTTCTCCCCCAGCGACTTGGCGTCCCCCGTGGGCACCTTCATCAAATCCTCCAGCGTGTGCGTCCCCGCCAGCCGGTGCGGCGCATCCTTCCCCCCGTTCGTGTAATCCGTCAACGTTCCCGTCCGCGTCTCCAAATTCAGGTTCAACATCCGCCCCTCGTTGTAAATCGCCACCGCCCGCACCCGCTCACCGCCATTTCCATCCGACCCCAGCACCTCCGTCCGCGCATACCGCCCCGCCATGTCCACGGTTTCCCGCGTCACCACGAGCCGCAGGATTCCGGGCTGGCTGGTCGCCTCCCGATACTGCACCGTCTTCACCTCCCGCAACTTCCCCATCACCTCCGCCAGCGCCACGCCCGCCGTGCCGTGTCCCTCTCCCCCGGTGCTCCCCATCCACTGCCACATCCCCCCAATCGTCATCACCACCAGCGCCGCGATGCCCCACCGCACCAGCCACCCCCGTCGCGCTGTCACGGCCGAGCGCCCAATCGCCAGCACCCGCCCCTGCACCTCCGCCCCCGGCCCCTCCGGCACCGCCACCCCCCGCGCCGCCGCCACCGCCCGCTCAATCACCGCATCCGCATCCATCGCTCAGCCTCGCTTCTCGCTCAACCACACGCCCGCCACCTCTCGCAGCCGCCCCCGCGCCCGATGCACCAGCACCCCTACATGATTCGCCTCAATCCCCAGCGCCGCCCCCGCCTCCGCATGGCTCAGACCCTCCACGCACACCATCCAGAACGCCTCCCCCTGCACCCCCGGGCAATCGCGCCAGCTCCCCCCGCAACCATGCTGCCATCTCCCCCGCCGCCGCCCCCTCCCACGGCTCCCCCTCTCGCCCTGCCACCTCCGGCAACGCCTCCATGCCCCGCTCCCGCACTCGCCCCTTCAACCGCTTCCACCCCTGCACCAGCGCGAGTCGCCGCAACAACCCACCCCAATTCTCCACCCGCTCTCGCCGCGATACCCCCAGCGCCGCCGCAAACACCTCCTGGTAACGATCCGCCGCCGCCTCCCGCTCCCCCACCATCCGAAACAACGTCGCCCACACCATCCCCCCATGCTCCGCAACCACATCATCCCACGATTCCATGTCGTCCGCCGACAAAACGTACCTTCCCCCTCTTCTGTTCCCCCCGCGCCCAATTCCTTACACACGCCTTTCGACTTTCCTCACGCTGACGATTTCTGCGTCTTGCTCACTTCCCCCCCGCCTTCTCCGTCACCACATAACGCACCACCACCCCCGTCACCGCCTTCGTCAGCGGATCGCTCACCGTCATGGCCTCGGCCTGCACCCCGCTGAACGCCCCCAGCTTCGACAGCGCCATCACATCCTGGTCCGCATCTGCCCGCACATACGGATGCCCCGCCTTCACCGTCAGCCTCCCCTTCACCCGCTCTTCATCCACCTGCGCATTCCCCACGATGTCCACGCGCAGCACCAGCAGCCCCTCCATCGACAGCCTCTGCCCCTCCGGCCGCGACGCCGCTTCCACCGGCCGGCTGGCCGCCCCCTGCGTCGTCGTGCCCGTGACCACCGCCACCTCCGCATCCCGCGGCGCCCCCGCCTCAAACACATCGCGCGGCCCAGCGTCCACATACGCATACACCATCTCCAGCCCCTCCGCCTTGCCGCCAATCACATAGTCCATCCCGATCCGCTCAATCCGCCGATCCCCCCGCCCCACGCGCACCGTGATCTCTTTCAACACCCCCATCCGCCCCGCGCCACCGCCCTTCCCGTCCGCCCCGTCCAACACCGCCGGCGGCGCAATCCGATACACATCCGCCGCCCCCTCCTGCCGCTTTGACAGGGCATACCCCGCCTCTCCATTGCGGCTCAACTGTTTTAACGTCTCCTCCGCATCCACCAGGTACCAAGGCGGCCCCGACGGCGACCGCAGCTCCGCCCCATACACCGTCACCCGATGAAAATACCCCTCGTACTCCGCCACTGTCCCCTTCTCCGGCGACACATACTTCACGATCAACTCCCCATCGTTGTCGTGGTGATACATCGCGCTCGCCTTCGTCACCTCGTTGAAATACCACACATCGTCCGGCAGCGATTTCGCCCGCCCCGTCTCCTTCACCGTGATCTTCACCCACCCGCGCCACGACGCCGTCGCTGTCGTCGCCTGCGCCAACTCCTCCGCCGCCGATACCCGCGGCCACATCATCCCCGCCGCAAACACCCCCGCTACCACCATCGCCGCCACCCCCGACATCACCCCCCAGCGCCACCGCCTCGCCCCCACCTTCAGCGCTGGCACCTCCCCCACCGGCCGCACCCGCCCCAACGCCCGCGCCGTCCCCAGGATCTCACGCACCGTTTCCATCACGCACCTCCAGCACACCCAGTTTTACCCGCAGCATCCTCACCGCTCGATGCACCATCGCCCGCGCATGATGCCCCGTCACCCCCAGCACCTCCCCCACCCGCCCATAGTCCTCCCCCTCAATGTGCCGCAGGATAAACGCATCCCGCGCCTCCTCCGGCAACCCATCCAGCGCCCCCAGCAGCCGCTCAAACTCCTCCCGCCGCCCCGCTCCTTCCGCCGGCCCCTCGCCCCGATCCACTTCGTCCCCGGCCAGTTCCACCGTCCGCCGCCGCCCCCGCCGAAAGTTGGCCACCAGCCGCAATCCCGCCCGAAACGCATACGCCCGCCGATCCCGCGCCGCCCCAAACCCCTCCGCCCGCGCCAGCCGTACAAACAGCTCCTGAAACAAATCCGCCGCATCCGCCTCGTTCAGCGTCAACCGGAAAAACATCCCATGCAGCCGCTCCCCCGCATCCCGATACAACCCCGCCAGCGCCTTCTCGTGCATCACATCCGCTCCAAGTTCCCCCCCTACAGACACCCCGCCCCGTCCCGCGCAACCATCCACCTCCAAAATTCTCCGCCCCGCCCCCCCAAAATCGAAATTCCAAAATCGAAAATTGAAAATCTGCAACACCCCTCAGACAATCCCCCATTCTCTTCTTCCACCCTCAGGTACTTCTCGAACAGGTTTCTCAGATT
>JBEHXY010000039.1:0-15713 GCA_048498455.1 Planctomycetota bacterium
GCGCGTGCCGGCCATGGGCGTGTAGCCGTGGGTGGGATCCGTCTGGAATTGCGTGGCCTTCTTGACGGTGTCGAACCAGAAGTCGTTGGAGCCTTTGTCATCGTGCAGATCCATGGCGACAAGCATGGTGGGCCGCAGGGTGATGAGCTTGCGGAAGGGGAACTGTGCGGGCGGTTTGCCGCCGTCGCCCATGTATTCGTTCCAGGTGTAGTCGGGCGGGACGGAGCTGTCGCCGTTCCAGATGGGCGCGGCCGGACAGTGGAGGACTTTCTGGAGCTTCTGGAAGGCCAGGAGCTGGCTGCTGGTGCCGCCCATGCCGCCGCCGCGTTGCACGCCGAATTCCAGGCCAAGAACATCCACGCCGTCCCAGTTGAAGGACTGGGCGCTGCCGGACGCGGTGCGTGCCGGAAGCATGAACCCTTCGTTTTCAGACGCATACATCTGGGCGGCGACATTGAGCTGGCGGAGGTTCACGCAACAGGCGACGGTCTTCGCATTGTCCTTGGCGCGGGCGAGCGCCGGCAGGAGGATCGCCAGCAACAGCGCGATGATGGAGACGACCACGAGCAGCTCGATGAGCGTGAACGCGCGACGAGAACGAGACATACGTTCCTCCTAAAACTACCACTTGTTCCGGCGGGAAGCCGGGGCGTTGCGGAGAGAGATGTGCAGGGCGCCCGCCAGCAATCAAGAAAATCGATCGCGTTCAGCGAGCCATCGCAACGCCTTCATCCTATCGAGTAGCGAACAGCGGAGTCAATATGTTGATGGCGGGGGAAACCGCGGGAATTCGTGGCAAAAATCACAACCGCAACAACTCGGCGCAAAGCGCTATATAGAGTTAAATTTGCGTCAACGCATCTGCGAAGTTGTGGCAGAAGGGACAGGCGGCTATCCGTTTTGGTCAGTTCGGTGGAGCCAGCCCTTGGCACATCGTGTCTTTGGACTTCTGCGGGGCAGTCCCCCATGGGCCCGCTCGCTCGGAGCAGGTGCCTCCCCGCGCGCAGCATGCGGCAGCCGCTGAAGCTGCCGCATGCAAATGTACAGGGGTAAATCGACCGAGCGGATGCGCTCAGGCCAGCGCCGTGACGCCCATCAAATAGCGGTCGCATTCCCGCGCCGCGCCCCGCCCCTCGTTGATGGCCCACACGACCAGCGACTGTCCGCGGCGGCAATCGCCGGCGGCGAACACGCCCGGGACGTTGGTGGCGAACTTGCCGTGATCCGCCTTGTAGTTGCTGCGCGGATCGTGCTCGATGCCGAGCTGTTGCGAGACCGCGTTTTCCGGTCCAAGGAAACCCATCGCCAGGAACACCAGGTCGGCTTTCCATTCCTGCTCGGTGCCGGGCAGTTCCTTCATCTTGAACTGGCCGCCCTCTTTCACCCACTCCACGCGGATGGTGCGCAGCCCTTTGAGTTTGCCCTCGGCATCGCCGAGAAATTCCTTGGTCAGGATGGCGAACTCGCGCGGGTCCTTGCCGAACTTCGTGGCCGATTCCTCGTGGCCGTAATCGGTGCGGAGGATGCGCGGCCACTGCGGCCAGGGATTGTCCGGGGCCCGCGATTCCGGCGGCTGGGGGAGCAATTCGAAATTCGTGAGGCTGCGGCAGCCGTGGCGCATCGACGTGCCGATGCAGTCGTTGCCGGTGTCGCCGCCGCCGATGACGATCACATGCTTGTCCATCGCGGAGATGAACTGCTTGTCGCCGTGGCCCGAGTCCAGCAGGCTCTTGGTGTTGGCGGTGAGAAATTCCATCGCGAAGTGCACGCCCTTGAGCTGCCGTCCGGGGACGGGCAGATCGCGCGGCTTGGTGGCGCCGGTGGCCAGCACGATCGCGTCGAAATCCTTCTTCATCTGCGCCGCATCATGCGTCACGCCGATGTGCGCGCCGGTGACGAACGTCACGCCTTCATCTTCCATCAGCTTCAGGCGGCGTTCGACGATCTCGCGCTTGTCGAGTTTCATGTTCGGAATGCCATACATCAGCAGCCCGCCGATACGGTCAGCCCGCTCGAAAACGGTGACGCTGTGACCCGCCTTGTTCAATTGATCTGCCGCGGCCAGCCCCGCAGGACCCGAGCCGATAACGGCGACCTTCTTGCCGGTGCGCGTCTCCGGCGGCTGCGGCTTCACCAGGCCATGCTCCCACGCATGATCGATGATCGCCGCCTCCATCTGCTTGATCGTGACCGGCGGTTCGTTGATCCCCAGCACGCACGAGCCTTCGCACGGCGCCGGGCAGACGCGGCCGGTGAACTCCGGAAAGTTGTTGGTCTTCCACAGCCGCACGATCGCCTCTTCCCACTGGCCGCGATAGACCAGATCGTTCCATTCGGGGATGAGGTTGTTGACCGGGCAGCCGCCGGTGTGGTCGCTGTGGCAGAAGGGCACGCCGCAATCCATGCAGCGGGCGCCCTGCTCACGCAGGCGCTCCTCCGGCAGGTGCTCGTGAAATTCCTTCCAGTCCAGCACGCGAAGCGACGCCCCGCGATACGGGGCCAGTTCCCGCGAATACTCCATGAACCCTGTCGGCTTACCCATGGCTTATTTCCCTCCCACGGGGGCCGGATGATGCCCCAGCTGGGCGAGGGCACGCTTGTATTCGATCGGCATCACTTTGTGGAACTTCTTCAAGGACTCTTCCCAATTGCTCAAGATCGCCTCGGCCACCGTGGAGCCGGTGTACTGCCGATGCTGGGTGATCAGTTCTTTCAACAATTCGACATCCGACCGTTCCGTCGGCTTCTCGAGTTCCACCATCGCCAGGTTGCAGCGGGCGAGGAACTCGTCGTTCGGGTCGTACACATACGCGATGCCGCCAGACATGCCCGCCGCAAAGTTGCGCCCGGTCGATCCGAGGATCACCGCGCGGCCGTTGGTCATGTATTCGCAGCCGTGATCGCCCACGCCTTCCACCACCGCGATCGCCCCGGAGTTCCGCACGCAGAAGCGCTCGCCGGCGACCCCGCGGAAAAACGCCCGGCCGCTGGTCGCGCCGTACAGACACACGTTCCCGATGAGGATGTTCTCCTCCGCCTTGAACGTGGCTGTCTTGTCCGGATAGACAATCACCTTGCCGCCGGAGAGACCCTTGGCGACATAGTCGTTGGCATCGCCTTCGAGCTCGATCGTGACGCCCTTGGCCAGCCACGCCCCGAGCGACTGCCCGGCGTGGCCTTTCAGGCGAATGGCGATCGTGTCCTCGGGCAGCCCCTTCTCGCCGTAACGCTTGGCGATTTCGTTGGACAGCATCGTGCCCACGGTCCGGTTGGTGTTCTTGATCGGCCGCTCGATGACGACCTTTTCCTGCCGTTCGAGCGCCGGGGCGGCCTCGCGGATGATGTCGTTGTCGAGCGCCTTCTCGAGGCCATGGTCCTGCGGAATGCTCTTCACCACCTGCACATGCTCGTGCATCTTGTGGGCGGGCATGAGGATCGGCCCAAGGTCGAGGCCCTGCGCCTTCCAGTGCTTGATCGCTTCGGAAACGTCCAGCATGTCGACGCGGCCGACCAGGTCTTCAAACTTCCGGAAGCCCATCGTCGCCATGATCTGCCGCACTTCTTCCGCCAGCAGGAAGAAGAAGTTGATCACATATTCCGGCTTGCCGGCGAACTTCTTGCGAAGCGCCGGGTCCTGCGTGGCGATGCCCACCGGGCAGGTGTTGAGGTGGCAGGCCCGCATCATGATGCAGCCCAGCGTCACCAGCGGCGCCGTCGAGAAGCCGAACTCCTCAGCCCCCAGCAGCGCCCCGATCACCACGTCGCGCCCGGTCTTGAGCTGGCCGTCGACCTGCACCGTCACGCGGCTGCGGAGGTCGTTGAGCACCAGCGTCTGGTGCGTCTCTGCCAGGCCGATTTCCCAAGGCCCGCCCGCATGCTTGATCGACGTCAGCGGCGAAGCGCCCGTCCCGCCATCATGCCCGGCAATCAGGATGTGATCCGCATGCGCCTTGGCGACGCCCGCGGCCACCGTGCCCACGCCCACCTCCGCGACCAGCTTCACGCTCACCCGCGCTTCGCGGTTGGCGTTCTTCAGATCGTGAATCAGCTGCGCCAGATCTTCGATCGAATAAATGTCGTGGTGCGGTGGGGGGGAGATCAGCTGCACGCCCGGCGTCGAGTGCCGCAGCCAGCCGATGTAGGTGTCCACCTTGTGGCCGGGAAGCTGCCCGCCCTCGCCGGGCTTCGCGCCCTGGGCCATCTTGATCTGCAGTTCGTCCGCGTTGGTCAGGTAGTTGATCGTCACGCCAAACCGGCCCGACGCCACCTGCTTGATCGCCGAGCGCCGAATCTTCGGCGTCCCGTCGGCCCACACTTCGCCCGGCACCGGCTTGAAGCGCCGCGAATCTTCGCCGCCTTCGCCGGTGTTGCTCTTGCCGCCCAGGCGGTTCATCGCGATCGCCAGCGCTTCGTGGGCCTCGGTGGCGATCGACCCCAGCGACATCGCGCCGGTCACAAACCGCTTCACGATCTCCTTCGCCGGCTCCACTTCTTCCAGCGGAACCGAGGACGTACCCGGCTTGATCTTGAAGAGCCCGCGAAGGGTGCACAGCGCCCCCGCCTGCTCATTGATCGCCTTCGCATAACGGGCATACGCCGCGCGGCTGCCCTCGGAACCCTGCTCCGCCCACGTGGCCTGCTGCAGGCTGGAAATCACTTCCGGGCTGAACAAATGCCGCTCGCCCTCGCGCCGCCAGTTGTACTGCCCGCCGTTGGGGAGCACCGGCAGCGGCTTGGATTCCTTCCGCGTGGGGAAGCCGATCTCATGACGCCGCAGGGCTTCCCTGGCGAGCACGTCGAATCCGACGCCCTCCACCCGCGAAGCCGTGCCGACGAAACTCTTCTCGATCACCATGCTGTTGAGGCCGACCGCCTCAAAAATCTGCGCGCCCTTGTAGGACTGCAGCGTCGAGATGCCCATCTTGGACATCACCTTCAGCAGCCCCTTGTCGACCGCCTTGATGTAATTTTTGACGATCGTCTTCTCGTCTTTGACATCGATCTTCTTCTGCGCCCGCAGGTCCCACAGCGTCTCAAACGCCAGGTAAGGGTTGATCGCGTCGGCGCCGTAGCCCACCAGCATCGCGTGGTGATGCACCTCGCGGGCCTCCCCGGTCTCCAGCACCAGGCCGATGCCCGTCCGCCGGTTGGTCTTCACCAGGTGGTGGTGCACCGTGCCCACCGCCAGCAGCGAGGGCAGGGCGATCTGGTCATACGTCATCGCCCGGTCCGAGAGGATCACGAGGCTGTAGCCGTCCTTGATCGCCGCGCTGGCCTGCTCGCAGATGCGATCCAGCGCCGCCAGCATGCCTTTTTCGCCGCCGTTACGCTCAAAGACAATGTCGATGACCTTGGTTTTCCACCCGCGGTGATTCAATTCCTTGAGCTTCGCCAGCTCGTCGTTGGTGAGAATCGGATGCTCGATCCGCAGCCGATGCGCATGCTCCGGCGTCGCCGACAGCAGGTTCCGCTCCGGCCCGATGTACGCCTCAAGCGACATCACGATGTATTCCTTGTCGGAATCCAGCGGCGGGTTGGTCACCTGCGCAAAAGTCTGCTTGAAATAGTCGTACAGCATCCGCGGCTGGTCGCTCAGACACGCCAGCGCGGCATCATTGCCCATCGACCCGATGGCTTCCTGCCCCTGCGTCCCCATCGGCGCCAGCAGCTTGGCCACGTCTTCGGTCGTGTAGCCCAGACACTGCTGCCGCGTGATCAGCGTTTCAGTCACGAACCCGCCCACATACGTCGGCGTCGGCAAGTCCTCGATCGTGATCCGCTGCTCCTGCACCCACTGCCCATACGGATGCTGCTCGGAAAGCTTCTTCTTGATCTCCGTGTCATCGACGATCCGCCCTTCCTCGAAATCCACGAGGAACATGCGGCCCGGCTGCAACCGCCCCTTCTTCGCCACCGCTTCCGGCGGCACCGGCAGCACGCCCACCTCCGACGCCATGATCACCAGGTCGTCGTGCGTGACGTAGTACCGGCTCGGACGCAGACCGTTGCGGTCCAGCACCGCGCCGATGAAGTGGCCGTCGGTGAAGGCGACCGATGCCGGCCCGTCCCACGGCTCCATCAGGCAGCTGTGATATTCGTAAAACGCCCGCCGCCGTGGATCCATCGATTCGTGGTTCTGCCACGCCTCGGGAATCATCATCATCACCGCGTGCGGCAAACTCCGCCCCGACTGCAGCAGCAGCTCCAGGCAGTTGTCGAAATCCCACGAGTCCGAGCCGTCCGGCTCAATGACCGGCTTGATCCGCTCGATCTCTTCGCCTGGGAACAAATCGCTTTTGAACATCCCCTCGCGGGCCCGCATCCAGTTCACGTTGCCGCGCCGCGTGTTGATCTCGCCGTTGTGCGCCATGAACCGGAACGGCTGCGCCCGGTCCCAGCTCGGGAACGTGTTCGTGGAAAATCGCGAGTGCACCAGCGCCAGGTGGCTCTGGTAGTCCGGATCGGCAATGTCCGCCCGGAAGTATTCCGTCACCTGCGCCGGGGTCAGCTGCCCCTTGTAAATGATCACCTTCGTCGACAGCGACGCCACATAAAAGTAGTTCGCCATCGGCATGTCCATCCCGCGGCAGGCGTAGGTCGCCCGCTTCCGCACGATGTACAACTCGCGCTCCAGCGCGTCGCCGGTCTTGCCGCTCGCCCCGGAGGCGATGAACACCATCTTCATCTTCGGTTCGACCCGCTTGGCCGACATGCCCAGCGTCTCGTTGTCCGTGGGAACGTCGCGCCAGCCCAGGAGCGTCAGCCCCTGCTCGCGCACGATGTCCGCCACCTTCTCTTCGCACGCCTTGGCCTGCTCGCCGTCGGTGGGCAGAAAGACGATGCCCGCCCCATAAGTCCCCTTCGCCGGCAGCGCGATCCCCGCATCGCGCTGCGCCACCTTCACCAGGAACTCGTGCGGAAGGCCGGTCAGCAACCCCGCGCCGTCGCCGGTGTTCTGCTCACACCCGCACGCCCCGCGGTGGTCCATGTGCTCCAGCATCGTCAACGCGTTCTTGACGATCTCGTGCGATTTCTTCCCCTTGATGTGCGCCACGAACCCCACCCCGCACGAGTCGTGTTCGAAGGCCGGATCATACAGGCCGATCTTTCCCGGGATTCCCTGGTGAAACCCCATGCCACCCTGCCCACCATAATGATTCGTACTCAACTGAAAACCTCCGAGTGAGAGCCCCTCGCCCCGTCCTCCGCGCGCACCATAACCAGGCGTTTCGTCAAAGCGTTACGAGTCGAATACTGTAGCACTTTCCCCCCGCCTCATCAAGAATTTCCTGCGCTACTCATGCACCGCCGCCACACCCCGCACCGCAAGGCTCTCCGACCGCCACCCAACCCACCGCAAAGTCCAGCCGCCCCGCCCCCGCGCCAGCGAATTGCCAATGACCACTTACCAATGACCCCCCGCCTATCCCCCAATCCCCTGGTTCAGATCCTGCACGATCCGCTGGTCCTTCACATACAAGTAATTCTTCCCTTCATACTCCGTCACCTCCCCCGACACCCGGAACTTCGTCGCCTTCGTCCCGTTGTCCGACGCCTTCTGCATCGCCATCAGCATCCGCGACGGCACCATCCCCATCGGCGGATCCTTCAGGTTCTTCCCGTCCGCGTCAAACACGAACAGCCACTCCCCCGATTTGTCATCCTTCGTCAGACGCCCCACCCGGTTCCAGATGAACCCGCCTTCGGGAATCCGGTTCACCGCCGGCTGGTTCGGGGCCACCGCATTGCCCCGCACCTCCGCGGCAGCCGTCGCCCCCGCGGGCGGTACCGGCGCCGGCGCGGCCGGCGCCTGGTGATTCCCCAGCAGATTCTCCAGCACCGATTGCGCGCTGTTCCCCCCGGGGGCCGTCGCCGCCGTGTTGCCCGTCGTCGTCGGCATCGTCGCCGACGGCGGCCGCGCGGTCTCCGGCGCCGGACGCGTTTCGGGCGCCGGCGGCGGCGCCACATCAAATTGCCCGAATGCCAGCGTGGCGGTCACCCCCACCAACAACGACGCCAGCAGCGAAACACGCGGTGAAAAAGTCATACGCCGGTTTCCTTGAGAAGCGAATACCCGATTGTCGAATGTCCCCCCAACCCCGTCAAGGAACCCTTCCCCTCCCGCCACTTGCCGCCCTGGTGACTTGCGAAGAATCGCAAGGCGCCCGGAGGCACACGCCCCTCGTCTCCTGCCCCACCCCCGCATTCCCAAGCCCATTACCCGCAAAACTTGTGCGCCCCCGGCATAACTGCCGGGGGCGCTGAGGAAGGAGTGACTCATCCCGTGGATCTATATCGCAAGCCGCGGCTCAGCGCGATCGCTCCGCCGCCGCCACCGCCGCCGGGTCATACCGCCGCGCCTCGGCCATCAATGCGTTATACAGCGGCACGTTCTTTCCGCGCACTGTCTTCGCCCAGTTGATCAGCGGCAGCGCTTTCTCCCGCGGGTTGGCCACCCGCGCTCTCGACACTTCCGCCACCGGCGCCGCCGGCACGCTGTACGCCGACACCACCCCCTGCGCCCGCGCCGCCGTCTGATACCGCGGCACATTCGCATACGCTTCGTTCCGCGCGTCGTCGATCGTGTACCCGAACTGCCCCACTTCTTCATAAGGCAAATAGTCCGAATAAATAAACGAGTTCACCGGATAGCTGATCGTCGTGGTCGTCTGGTAAGGCGACATAAACGCCGTGCTCGGTCCCGCCACCATGTAGGGCGAAGGGTACGGATACACCGTCGCGTTGTAACGCCGCGCCCGCGCCCCCTCCTGCAGATGTGCCGGCAGATACACGTACGCATTCGACGCAATCGCAGGGTTCGTGCCCCCGTAATACACCTCCTGGTGCTGACCATACTGGTACTGCACCGGCGCATACACCGTCTGGGCCTGGGCCGCCGAAGCCGCTGCCAGTACTGCCGCACCTGCCATTATCGGAACAAAACGCATCATCGGAGTGCCCCCTGTGAGAAAGCCGACATCGACCGCCGGGCGATAACAACTCGCACGCCGTCCTTCGACACTAACCCCGTCTTTATCGGAGTCAAATCTCATCGACTGGGGTTGATAAGATTGCCCGCCCCGCAACTTACCGCCCCGCCCGCCCCGGCACTGCCTGTCCCGGCGCCGCGCCCGCCGCCTTCGCCGCCGCCGCCCGCTGGTACGCCATCAACGCCGCCGCCGCCTTCAAATCGAACACATACACCACGCTTCCCGCCGTCAGCCGGTACGCGCCCCCGGAACTCCACTTTCCTCCGCTCGCGACCGCCACCCGCTGCCCATCCGACGACGCCGCCACTCCCTGGATGTAAACATCCTTCAGCGTCAGCGACACCACCTGCTTCCCATTCTTCGCATCATAGATCTCCGCGCTGTCATACCACGCAAGCACCAGCATCTCCCCGTCCGCGGTGCGCTCCAGGCTCGCCTTGCCCGCGCTGATCATCGGCGTCGTCCGATCCGCCTTCCAGTCCCAGACCCACACCCCCAGCCGGTCCGACAGCAGCACCTGCGAATGGCCCAGCCCCCGCAACGCAAACACCCAGTTCTTCGGATCACCGGCCGGACTCACCTTGATCGTCGACGGCCGCGCCAGCTGCCCCACCAGGGTCCCGTCTCCCCCGTCGAACACCAGCACGTTCCCCTCCTTGTCGCTCACCACCACCTCCCCCTCCGGCGTGCCCACCATCTCGTCCACCGTGCCCGATTCCGTCACCCGCACCTCCCGCACCTGCGCTTCCGTCCCTATTTCCCACCAGCGCAGCGTCGAACCGCACAGCGTCACCACGTGCTTCCCGTCCGGCATGAACGCCACCGCCAGCACGGGGCAAACCTGTTCGTGCCGGTCCAGCAGTTCCCCCGTCGCCACATCCCACACGTTCAGCACATGGTCCTCCCCGCCCACCGCCAGCTTCTTTCCATCCGCCGACCACGCCAGCGCGATCGCCGCCCCCTCGTGCTTGCTCAACTTCCGCAGCACCTTCCCCGTCTCGCTCTCCCACAGCACCACCACCCCATCCCCGCCCGCACCCGCCAGCGTCTTGCCATCCGGCGAAAACGCCACCGACAACAACCCCTGCGGCTCCTCCCGAAGCTCCAGCACCGGCTTGGCCGCCGCCCGTATCAGCGCCGCCCGCTTCGCCGTCTCCTCCCGCAACGCCTGCACCTCCGGCGAAATCACCTCCGGCGGATGCACCGGCACCCATCCCGCACGGCCCCTCGCCGGCGCCGTGGCCGCCCCCGGCCGCGAGCTCACCGCGCCCGCCCCCGAACGCAGCGCACCCGGACGCGGCGCACCCGACGCGCCCGGCGCCGCGCCCATGCACGCCAGCGCCAACCCCGCCGTCGCCCCCACCACTCCCGCACGCACCGCCAGCGCCAACCCGCTCATCCTGCTGCTCCTCAAAAGCCCCGACCGGTCGCCGCCTACTCCAGTTCCTTTGCCTTTCGCGCCGCCTCCGCCCGGTCCGCATCCATAAACGCATGCATCGCCTTCAAATCAAACACCAGCGCCTTCGCTTCCCCCTCCGCCTTCCACTCCCCCTCCTGCCACTTCCCCCCGCTCGCCACCGCCAGCCGATCCCCCGCACGCGACATCGCGATCTGGTTTACATGCGCCTTCTCCACCGTCGGCGGCGCCGTTCCCCGCCCCGTCCGCGTGTCATACGCATCCACGCCCACCGCCTCCGCAGCCACCAGCAGTTCCTCGTCCGGGGTGATCGCCACAAACCGCCGACCCGGCTTCACCAGCCACTTCACCGATCCGCTCCCCACATCCCACAGGAAAATCTCCGATGCGTCGCTCATCACCACCCGGCCGGGACCCGCGGGGGCCACCGTCATGATCCAGTTCTGGAACGGCTCCCCATCCCCCGCCCGCAACGTCTTGGGCCGCTGCACCCGCTTCACCGTCTCCCCCGTGTCCGGATCCACCACCGCCGCGTTTCCCTCATCGCCGTTGACCACCAGCCGCCCATCCTCCATCGTCATCAGCCCCTGCAGGTTCCCTCCCTCCTCCACCCCCTGTTCCATCAACTGCGATTCCGTCCCTTCCTTCCACCAGCGCAGCACCCTCCCGCACATCGACACCACCCGCTGGCTGTCCGCAAGGTACGTCACAAAATGCACCGGGCATTGCTGCTCATGCTGATCCACGATCTCCCCCGTCTCCACGTTCCACAACGTGATCTTCCGGTCCTCCCCGCCCGACACCAGCCGCTTCCCGTCCGGCGAAAACGCCACCGAAAACGCCGGCCCCTGGTGCTTCCCCAGCACCCGCGCCTGCTTCCCCGTCCCCAGGTCCCACATCATCACCGAGCCATCCCCGCCGCCCGTCGCCAGCAGCTTCCCGTCCGGCGAAAACGCCACCGACGCCACCCCCGCTTTCTGCGCATCCAGCACATAGAGCGCCTTGCACGCCTCCTCCGCCCGCGCCCGTCGTTCCAACACCGCCGCCTGCCGCGCCGCTTCCTGCTCCGGCGAAAACACCCGCGTCACATCCGGCACAAACCGCCCGTTGATCACCCGCCCCCTGCGCGTCGCCGGCCCCTTCGCCGCCGCCAACGTGCCCGCCCCCGCCCCCGTCCCCGCCCCTGCCCGCGTCGCCGCCACCGCCCGACCGCTCCCTCCCGCCCTCGCGTCCCTCTCCCCCTGCGCCGATTCCCTCGTCGCCCACAACGCCGCTCCCACCGCAACCACCGCCACCGCACCAATCGTCAGCGCTCGCCCACGCATCTCGCTTCTCCTCGCACTGCGATGTCAAACCCGTTCTCTCGCAGATGCTCCGCCCGCCCCCCGCCGCGCGTCAAGAAAAATCTCCCCTCTGCCCCCAACGCCTTGCACGAGGACCTCAACCCCGCCCGTTCATTCTCCGGGCTTCGCCTTCTCCGCACGCTCGATCGCCATCAGCGCAGCCGCCGCCTTCAAATCGTACACGTACACCGCGCTCGTCCCGGTCACCGTCCACGAACTGTCAATCCAGCCGCCGCCGTTGGCCACCGCCGCATGCTCGCCGTCGGGCGCGATCGCCAGCCCGTTGATTTCCGGATTGTCCACCACCTGCTTCACCACCACCGTTTGCCTCTCGATGTCCAGCGTCTGCACCATTCCCCGCAAGGTCATCACCAGCATCTCCCCATCTGCCGCCGTCCCCGCCCCCAGCGCCCCGCCCCCCTTCAACTTCTTCGTCGTCTCCGCCTTCCAATCCCACAACCACACGCCCATCCGATCCGCCAAAACTACCTTGCTTTTCCCCAGCGGCGCAATGCTGCACACCCAGTTCGAATGGTCCGTCGCCTTGGTCGCCTCCGGCATGGTGCCGGGCCGCTTCATTTCCGCCAGCCGCTTCCCGTCCTTGCCATCCAGCACCACCACCAGGCCCCCGCCGTCGCTCGCAACCACCTCGCCCTCCGGCGTCACCGCCAGCCCCAGCATGCGCGGCGTGTTGCCCACCTTCTTGGCGAACAATTCTTCCTCCGTGCCCACTTCCCACCACCGCAACATTTCTCCGCAGATGGACACCAGCCGCTTGCCGTCCGGCAGAAACGCCAGGTGGATCACCGGGCAGAGCTGCTCATGCCGGTCTACCTGCTCCCCCGTCGCCACGTCCCACACGAAAATGCACGCGTCATAGCCCCCGGTCGCCAACCACTTCCCGTCCGGAGACCACGCCAGCGATGTCGCCGGCCGATCGTGCGATCCCATCGTCTGCAAAAGTTCGCCCGACGACGCATCCCACACCCGCGCCTTCCCGTCCCCCCCAACACCCGCCAACTGCTTGCCGTCCGGTGAATACGCCACCGCCGCCACCCCCTGCTGCTCTTCCTTCAGCACCAGCACCGGCTGCTCTGCCGCCCGCACTTTCGCCGGGTCAGTCTCGGCCCGCGCCAGCGTCGCACCCAGCGCCGCCGCGACCAGCCCCGCCATCACCCCTGACGCCATTCGCTGAACGAGCCTTCCCATGCACGCCTCCTTCATCCCCCCGCCCCTCAGGGCCGCCCCTCCGTCCGATCCGCCCGCGCCGCCGACTGCTGCGCCAGCTTCTCCAGCGGTGCCGCCGGCGACTCGCTCTCCCGTCCCGACATCCCATGGTACGCCAGCCCCCCCAGCGCCCCGCCCAGCACCGGCGCCACCCAGAACAGCCACAATTGTCCCAGCGCCCACCCGCCGCCGCTCGCAAACAACGCCGTCGCCGTCGACCGCGCCGGGTTCACCGACAGGTTCGTGATCGGGATCCCCACCAGGTGAATCAGCGTCAGCCCCAGCCCGATCGCCAGCGGCGCAAAACCCTGCGGCGCACGCCGGTCCGTCGACCCCATGATGATCATCAAGAACATGAACGTCAGCACTGTCTCCGCCAGGAAGCACGCCCCCAGCGAGTACAGCCCCGGCGAATGCAGCCCATACCCGTTCGATGCCGCCGCCAGCGCCCCATGCGCCACCTGCACCGGGTCCGGAGCCCCCGGAATCACCGGCGTCTGCACCCGCCCGGCCACCAGCACGAACAACCCCAACGCTCCAAGAATCCCCCCGATCAACTGCGCCACGATGTACGGCGCCACGTCCCGCGCCGGAAACCGCCGCCCCAGCCACAACCCCACCGTCACCGCCGGGTTCAAATGCGCCCCCGAAATGTGCCCCACCGCATACGCCATCGTCAGCACCGTCAGCCCCACCGCCAGCGACACCCCGATGAACCCCACCCCCACCACCGGGAACGCCGCCGCCGTCACCGCCGTCCCGATCCCCGCAAACACCAGCCAGAACGTGCCGATGGTCTCTGCCAGAAACCGCTTGGAAAGCGAGGGCGTCGTCATGAAAACTCCAGATCAAAAACCGCGATCCACAAGGAACGCAATTCTCCTCTGGTCTTCCCCTGTTGGCAATCCAGTCCACCCCTCCCCCTGCCCTCCCCCGCCCGCGCATCACCCGCCCCCGATCACCCCCGCCCCCTCAAATCTGCGGACCGGTGAAATCGTAAAACGTCACCTGCGTCGCCGACCCATGGGCCCCGCCCGAAATCGTCCGCGGATCAAACCACGGCGCCGTCACCCCCGTCAGGTTCGACGTCCCGTTGTTCGACGTCTGGATCGTCCCCGCCACGTACGCATTGCCCACCATCACGATCTTCCCGCGATTCCAGTTCCCCCCCGAGTAAATCGATCCGTAAATGGTCGCGCCGTCGCTCGTGGTGACATCCCCCTGTGTCACGATGTTCACCGGCTTGCTCGACGTGCCGAAATCCCCCGCTGACACGTTCCCCTTGGCATACAACGTCCCGCTTCCCACAAACACCGGGTTGGTCACCTTCCCGTTCACATAGATGACCTTGTTCGTCCCCGAAAGCGCGTCGAAATTGAACGTCGTGCCCGTCTGGTTCCCGTTGTACGTCGCCCCCGCCGCCGCGATCAGCGTCGCACCCAGCGCGCTGAAATCGATCGGATCGGGGATCCCCGTCAATTTCGTCAGCGTCCCCCCGACGCTCCCCGTGTCCGAAGCCGTCCCATAGTAAGTCAGGTTCCCGCTCACCGACCCGTTGCCCCCGTTGTCGTAATCCGTGTCCACCGCCAGGTCGCCCGTGATCCGCAGGTTCATGTTGTCAAAAAAGGAGCTCGTCGTCACCGTCGCCGGCGGCGTGATCGGATGAATCACCGTCTCCGTGAGCGTGTACGACACCGACCCCAGCGACCCGCGCGACGTCACGTACGCCCGCGGACCCACCAGCCGCCACGACGTCGTGTAGGCATACCCGTTCACCATCCCCGTCAGCGGCGAACTCATCGTGTTCACGTTCCCGTTCTTGATGTTCCACGCCAGCCGCGCCACCCCCGTCTCCGCCGCGAAAAAAGCCCCATCCATCTTGCGCAGGTTCGTCGTCTGCTGGCTCTGCATCCCCGCCGCCAGCGCCATCGTCATCACCATCCCCGTCACCACCACCGACACGATCACCGCCAGCGTCATCGCCGACCCGCGCCGCCCTGCTTGCTTTTTCCTCGCCATCGAAGCGCCCTTTCTCAGCGTTCCCGACATCCTGCCGCCCGCGCCCTGCCCACCACCTCTAAAAATTCCGGCACGCGATCGTCGCCGTCCGCGTCACCGCCTGCGCCGTGTTTGACGTGATCGTCACCGTGATCGTCGTCGGCGATGACCCCGCCGAACGCGACACCGTAAAAACCTTCACGTTCGGCACCAGCACGTTGGGCGTGCCCGACGATCCGTCGTACCGCCCGTCGTCCTCCACCAGGTTCCCATTGACCACCTTCAGCGTCACCGTCCAGGGCACGTTCGAATTCGCGCCATCCGGCTGCGTCTGCAGCGTCAGCGTCGAGTCCGTTGCCCCCGCCGCCGGCGCCGTGATCGCCGAGGCCGTCCGCACGTTGTGCACCAGCCGCCGGTACGCCGTCTCCACCTGCGACATCGCATCCGTCGTCGTCGTCACGTACGTGCTCGTGCGCGCCGCCCCCGCCAGCATTCCCGCCACCGCCACCGACAGCAGCGCCACCACCGACACCGCCAGAAGCAGCTCCATCGGGCTGATCCCCCGCCGCCTCCGCACCACGCTGTCACGGCAAAAAGACATAACACCGCATCGATAAGCCGCCCAGCGAAACGTCTATTCGCCGAAAGTCCGCCTGCGTCGACGTCCCCGTCTCCGGATTCGCAGGATCCGCAGCGCTCACCGTGATCGTCCGCGTATAGCTCACGTTGCTGACCACC
>JBEHXY010000040.1:0-15697 GCA_048498455.1 Planctomycetota bacterium
TTCGCAACCGGCGACACGTACCATCCGACATGGATCGAAGACGATCTGCGGCTGGTGGCGCGGCGCATCGAACACACCAGCAACGTCATCCGCATGGCGGCGGCGCTGGGGGCGAAAACCATTTCGCTGCAGCCCGGCGGGCCCCTGGGCAAGACGCCGCGGGAAATGGCGCTGCGGCGGTATGAGGCGGGGCTGCAGGAAGTGCTGCCGCTGGCGGAGCAGCTGGGCATCACGCTGATGGTGGAGCCCGAGCCGGGGCTGATCATCCAGCGCTCCGACGAGTGCGCAGAATTCCTGGAGCGTGTGAACCATCCGCACCTCAAGATGAACGCGGACGTGGGCCACTTTTACTGTGTGGGTGAAGATCCGGCGGCAGTCATCCGGCAGCACGCCCGGCACATCGCCCATGTGCATGTGGAGGACATCGGCGACAACCGCGTGCACCAGCACCTGGTGCCGGGGGAGGGGTCGATCGATTTTCGGGGGATCTTCGAAGCGCTGCGCGCGGTGGATTACGGGGGCTGGGTGACCGTCGAGCTGTATCCCTACGTGGCCAACGCCGAGGAGTCGGGGCGCCAGGCCCTGGAATTTCTGAGGCCGCTGGTGTGACTCAGGCGCCCACGCTGTGGACCTTCAGCACATCGAGCATGGTGCGAAGCCCGGGCTGGAGGGTGGGCATGACGCGGATACAGTTGACCAGCAGGCCGATGGTGGAGGATTCCCCCGGAAAGCCGGACTTCGTGCGGACGAGGAGGTTGGGGTCGCCGTCGATGATGACCTCGTCGAAGGTGTCGGCGTCGAAGGCCATGAAGAGGTCGAGCTCAATGCATTTTTTGCCGGCGACGACGCCGTTGGCGCGCATCCACATGCCGCGGACCTTGCCGGGTTCGATCTGGAAGAATTCGGAATGGACGAGGTGGTCGGCGACGACCGGGGCGAATTTTTCGGTGATGGAATCGAGCTTCCAGCCCAGGCCCTCGGCGATCATCGCGACGGACTCCTGCAGCCCGACGTGACCGATCGCCTTGTCGCGGATCAGCTTTTTGACCTCGGAGACCGTCATGCCGGCGCCGACTTTTTTCTGCAGCTGGTAGCGGCGTTTGGAAGCGTCGAGGCTGCGGATCACCTTGATGTGTTTGACGCGGGAGCAGGGGGCGGTGCAGGCGAGAGCGAAGGCGTCCATGGCATAGCCGGGGTTCACGCCGGTGCCGAGCAGGGCGACGCGCTTGGATGCGGCGCGTTTGTCGAGGGCTGCGGCGATGCGCGGGGCACGCAGGGCCGGGTAGGCGAGTTCCTCGCAGCTGGTGACCATGTGGATGCCGTTGTCGATGAGTTCTTCGGCGGTGGGGCGGAGGTCCTCGGTGCGGCTGCAGGTGGTGACGGTGGCCACGAGGGGCCGGGTTTTGGCAGCCTTGAGCACCTCCTTGAGCGAGCCGGAGATTGGCAGGCTCGGGGCGTCCTTGCGATGAAGGACGTCGCGGAGCGGATGGCCGACGTGGGCGGGATTGAGGTCAACGGCCCCGACAAGTTTGAGATGGCGCGGCTGCGCGAGGATGGCCTCGACCGTTGCCTTGCCGATGGCGCCAAGACCGATATGGACCACGGGAATCATCAGCGTGTTGTCCTTGTAAAACGAAGGGGTAGATCACATGAACTGCCAGTCGCCGGTGTAGATGCAATAGAGATAGAGCGTGCAGTTGGTGGTTCCATGGGCCACGATGCACGCGCCCAGGGACTTGGTGCGAACGAGGAGGGCCCCCATGAGCAGGCCGTAGGCGATGCCCTCGGGCCATTGGGCGCCATGGTTGAGACCGAAGGCAAGGGACATGGCGATGAGGCTGAACCAGGTGAAGGCGCCGACCGGGACATCCTCAAAGCGGGCCCCGCGGATGAAGGCCCGCATGAGAAAGTCGCGGAAGAAGAGCTCTTCCATCACCGGGACCACCAGCGTCGGCCCGACGACCCGCACGGCGAGGTACGCATAGCGTTGCCAGGCGATGGGGAGGTACTGGTCGGGATTGTAAAACTTGCTGGGGTCCGGAATTTTGGAGAGGCCCAGGTGCTGGTCAAAGTACTCGATGCCGACCCAGAGGAATGTGCCGATGATGCCGACGACGATCCCCAGCGGCAGGTGGGTCCAGCGGATGCGGAAGTAGTTCCAGAGCCCCCAGAGGCAGAAGGCGGCGGCGAGGTTCTCGGCGGCGTAGATGAAGGGATGCCACGTGCGCCAGGTGGTTTCCCAGTCGATGCCGAAGGCGTGGCCGAAGGTGGCGGGCGCCATGAGGATGAGGTAGGCGAAGAAGGGCACGAGGTAGGGCATCTGGGGGCGGTCGTCGAACCACTGGGCGAGGCGGTTGGCGGGGCCGGCGTCGCGGGAGGCGGGGGCGGGGGTGTCGCGGTAATTGACGCGGGGCACGGCGGGGAGTCCTTTCGGCACAGGCTGAAGCGGCGGGGATTGTCGCCGAAAACGCGGGAAACGGCGAGGGTTTGCGGGAAAGTCGCCGCGGGAGGGCGGCCTGCATAAGATGTCTCTCGTGTCCTGGAAGGAGCCGACCCATGGTGGCGACACCGGTGCCGTTTCAAATGAGCGAAGAGTTTGCAAACCTGGTCCGCCAGATGAACCAGATGGTGGACCGGGAGATGAATCGCGGCGGCGGCGGGTTTTCGCCGCTGGACGCATTTCGACCGTCGGTGAATCTGTACGAGACGGCCACGGCGTTCCTGATCTGCGTGGACCTGCCGGGCATGGATCAGAACGACATCGATGTGAGCCTGGAAAAAAACATGGTGGCGATTCGCGGCCGGCGGCAGAGCCCCATGCCGCCCGATGGTTCGCGCGCCGTGGCGGTGCACCTGATGGAAATTGACCACGGGGGATTCTGCCGGACGGTGGAGGTGCCGCAGGGCGTGGACACCGACCGCATCGCCGCGAATTACCACGTGGGCATGCTGTGGATCACCCTTCCCAAGAAGCGGGTGGTGGGATGAAAAACAAGAAGCGGAACGAACACGTGGCGGAGGCGCCGGCGACAGCGGAGACCGTGCGGGCCGAGGCGCCCGTCAGAGAGCCGCCAGCCAAAGAGCCGCCGGGAACGGAGCCGCCGTCCGCGGAAGCGGCGGCAGCGCCGGGCAGCGTGCGGATTTCGGGCGTGAACTCGCCCTTGATGCAGGCGTTCCAGGTGCCCAAAGAGCTGGCGATCATGCCGATCCGCGGACAGGTGGCGTTTCCCGGAGCGGTGATGCCGCTGGGCGTGGGACGGGAGCGATCGAAGCGGCTGCTGGAAGAGGCACTCACGTCGGAGAAAATCATCGGGCTGGTCACCCAGCGCGATGAGGCGAACGAGGATCCCAGGTCCGGGGACCTGCACGGCATGGGCGTGGCGTCGCTGGTGCTCAAGATGGTGAAGGGACCGGAGGGAGCGGTAAACATCCTGGTGCACGGGTTGATGCGGTTTCGGATCGTCGAGGTGCTCGGCGAAGAGCCCTACCTGCGGGCGCGGGTGGAGATTCTCGCGGAAGTGATGCCCGAAGCAACCCCCGCCTTTGAGCTGCTGGTCAAAAGCGTGCGCGAGCTCGCCGGACGGATGATCCAGTTGTCTCCGAACGTGCCCGATGAGGCGGCCGCGGTCGTCAACAGCATCGAAGGGCCGGGGATGCTGGCGGACTTCCTGGCGGCGAATCTGAACGGCGACGTGCCGGAGAAGCAGTCGCTCCTGGAAGAGACCGACATCACCAAGCGCCTGGAACGGGTGCGGGAAAAGCTGGCGGCACGCATCGAGCTGCTGGAGTTGCAGGAGAAAATCCAGTCGCAGGTGCGCAGCAACATCGACAAAAGCCAGCGGACCTACTTCCTGCAGGAGCAGATGAAGGCCATCCAGAAGGAGCTCGGCACCGACGAAGGGCCGGGAGCGGAGGTGGAGGAATTGCGCCGGCGGCTGGACGAAGCCAAGCTGCCGGAGGGGGTGAAGAAGGAGACCGAGCGGGAGCTGGGTCGGCTGGCGGCCATTCCGCAGGCCTCGCCGGAGTTCGGCGTGATTCGCAGCTTTCTCGAGACGGTGGCGGAGCTTCCCTGGAGCAAATCGTCGACGGACGATCTGGACATCAAGAAGGCGCGGGCGGTGCTTGACCGCGACCACTACGACCTGGAAAAGATCAAGCAGCGGATCGTGGAGTTCCTCGCGGTGCGGCGGCTGAACCCCAACGGCCGCGGGCCGATCCTGTGCTTCGTCGGGCCCCCGGGGGTGGGCAAAACGAGCCTCGGCAAGTCGATCGCCGCCTCCCTGGGACGCTCCTTTGTGCGGGTGAGCCTCGGCGGCGTGCGCGATGAGGCCGACATCCGCGGCCACCGGCGGACCTACGTCGGGGCCCTTCCGGGCCGGATCATCCAGGAGCTGCGCAAGGCCGGAACCAACAACCCGGTGATGATGCTCGACGAGATCGACAAGCTGGGGAACGACTTCCGCGGCGATCCGTCGGCGGCGCTGCTGGAGGTGCTGGATCCCGAGCAGAACAACACCTTCACAGACCATTACCTGGGCGTGCCCTTCGATCTGTCGAAGGTGATTTTCATCTGCACCGCCAATGTGATGGACCCGGTGCCGCCGCCGCTGCGCGATCGCATGGAAGTCATCGAGGTGCCGGGATACACGCAGGGAGACAAGCTGCTGATCGCACGGAAGTACCTGGTTCCGCGGCAGCTCAAAGACCATGGCGTCACCGAGAAGCAGGTGAAACTGCCCAACAAGACGCTTGAAGCGCTCATCGACGGCTACACCCGCGAAGCGGGGGTGCGCAGCCTCGAGCGCACGGTGGCGGCGGTGGTCCGCGGCGTGGCGGCGGGAATTGCCGAGCGGATGGAAGAGAAGGCCGGAACCAACGGCCACGCCCAGCAAACCGTCACCGTACAGCCGGAAGATCTCGAGAAATACCTCGGGCCGGTGCGCTTTGAATCGGAACTGCGGCAGCGCACCGCCGTGCCCGGCGTGGTGACGGGCCTGGCCTACACGCCCTATGGCGGAGAAATCCTGTTCATTGAGGCCACGCAGATGCCCGGCCGCGGAAGCCTGATGCTCACCGGGCAAATCGGCGATGTCATGAAAGAAAGTGCCCAGGCCGCCTATTCGCTGCTGAAACATGATGCGCACAAGCTGGGGATCGACCCGGAGCTGTTCGGGCGCACCGACGTGCACGTGCATGTGCCCGCGGGCGCGGTGCCCAAGGACGGACCGTCGGCGGGCGTCGCGATGTACACGGCGCTCGCGAGTTTGTTCACCGGGCGGGCGGTGCGGCCGGATGTGGCCATGACCGGTGAGGTGACGCTTCGCGGCCTGGTCCTGCCCATCGGCGGGGTGAAGGAGAAGGTGATCGCCGCCCAGCGTGCCGGCATCAAGACCGTGCTGCTGCCGGCGCGGAACCGCAAGGACCTCGCGGACATCCGGCCCGAAATACAGAAGCTGATCCGGTTCGAATTTGCGGGAACCGTGGAGGAAGTGCTGGCGGTGGCGATGCGGCCGGGCAAGGAAAAACCTCGCGCGGAAGCAGCCCGGCCGGCAGCCAGGAAGGCGGGCGGGAAACGATGAAACTGCACCTGGTGGATGCGGGCGTGATGGCCTATCAGCCGGCGTGGGACCTGCAGCTGCAACTCGTCGAGCAGGTGAGCGCAGGCGTTCTTCCGGCGGGAGCCCTGATGCTGGTGGAGCATCCGCCGGTGATCACCATCGGCCGCCGCGCGGGGGCGACCAAGCATCTGCTGGCCTCCCCGAAAATGCTGGCGGCCCAGGGTGTGGAGGTGGTGGAGACGGATCGCGGTGGAGACATCACGTTTCATGGGCCGGGGCAACTCGTCGCCTACCCGGTGCTGCCGCTCAATGGCTACGCGTTGAATCTCCACGCCTACATGCGGCTGCTGGAGGAAGCGGTGATCGGAACGCTGGCCGGGTTCGGAATCGCCGGGCAGCGCTCGGAAGGAGCGACCGGGGTTTGGACCGCCGATCCGGTGCCTGGACGGGCGACCGACGGCCTGGCGAAAATCTGCGCCCTGGGAATCAAGGTGCGGCGCTGGGTGAGCTTTCACGGCATCGCGCTCAACGTCACGACCCACCTTCCTTTTTTCAGCCTGATCAACCCCTGCGGGCTCTCCCGGCCGGTGACGTCGATGCGCGAAATCCTGGGGGAGCGCGTGCCGCAGATGCCATCCGTGAAGGCGGCCTTCGTGGCGGCGATGGAGAAGCAGTTGGCGCCGCGCGTAGGACCGACCGCGCGGGAAAACGTGGCGGCCGTCCCGCAGGCGGCGCCGGTTCACTGAAGCAGTTGCCGCAGTTTCTGCTGATACGCGGCCAGCGTCAGCGGTTCGTGCGGCCGCACCACCAGCAGAAAATCATGCCCCTCCGGAAACTGCTGCTGCGTCAGCCGGAACGCCTCGCGCAAACGCCGCTTGATGAGGTTGCGCTGCACGGCGTTGCCGCACCGCCGGCCGATCGAGATCCCGATGCGCGCGGGCCGGTTGTCCTCCCGGCGCAGGGTGCAGGCCATCAGCGGGTGGCTGATGCGGCGCTTGCCTTTGGTGAAAAGTTCATCGAACCGGGTCTTGCCGCGCACGCGGCGATCCCGGGGAAAGCGGAAACCGGGCGTATTGCCTGCATTGGCCATCGCTGCATTCTACTGAAAAAAAAGGCCATGCGGAGCAAGTCCGCATGGCCTGAAAAAGACAGGTTCCCACAACGGTCAGGGCTGCGGGATGGTGACCGTCTTGGTGCCGACGAGTTCCAGCACACCGACCGTCGGATCCACCGCATAGAGCCGCAACACGTGGGTCCCGGCAGGCGTCCCCAGCGTGGAGATGAAGAAGCCGTGCGGCCCGATGTTGGCCAGGTTGATGTTGGCCTGGTAATTCTGAATGGGCAGATTGTCAGAAGTCAGGTATAGCGTCAGGCTCTTCGTCGGGAGCGTGCGAGAGATCACATAGCCCGCCAGGAAGCTGTTGCTCGACGAGGTGATCCCGCCAATGACAGCCGGAACCGCCGGGATCACCGACGTTGCCACCGTGGTGGGGATCAGCGTCAGCGGGTCGATGTAGTCCAGCGTGACCACGTGCGACTTGTTCGGATCGATGGGCGGCGTCTTGAGGGTGAGTTGCACCGACCCGTTGATGACCGTGCCGCTGGTGGCAGCGGTCAGCAGGTTTCCGGTATGGCCGTCGATGGTGAACCGGAATACCCAGTCGGTCGGGGGCTGAGTGGAGAAACCCTTGGCCGTGGCGACAAGGAAATCGCCGCGGGCGAGGTTGATGGTGCCGGACGGGGCAGGGCCCTGGGTGATGACCGTGGAACCGATGAACACACGTTTGGTGGGATCGGCCAGATCCCTGGAGTAAACCGCCACGACGTGCCGCCCGACGGTCAGGTTCAAGGGCGCGACATAGCCGTGGTTCGGGCCAAACTGAATCGGCAGGTTCGGCTGGAATTTGTTCGCAGCCACCGTCGTCTGCAACACCCCGTCGACTTCGATTTCGACCGTCTCCGTGGCCGCGGAATTGGGATCGATCACATACCCCGCGATGGCGCTGGTGGTGGTTGCGGTGATCACACCGATGGGCTGGGAATTGGTCTTGGAAAGCGACGGCACGACCAGGGTGAAGGTCCGCACCAGCACGTTGTCGCCGTTGATCGGATCAACCGCAAAGAGATTGAACGTGTGAGTGCCCGCCGAGAGCAGCGGCGTCACCAGGTTGTAGTAGAAGGCATCGCTGGGCATCTCGATGATGTTCGAAATCTGAATGATGTTGACCGCGACAGCGAGCTCTGCCAGACCGATGACATTGAACTGCTTCATCGTGCCCGCGGCGGTGTAGTTCCGAAGCGTCACACCGGCGATCCGGGAATTCGTCAACCCGAAAATAATGCCTGCTTCGCTGGAACCCCCGGCGGTCAGCGTGTCCACCAGGATGTTCTGGTAGAAAGGCGTATCCTCGGTGACTGGACCGTTCTGGGTGTTGGCGGGAAGCGTCAGCGCCGCGTCGACGGCTCCGCCGACGGAAACCTCGCTGATGATCAACGGGTGCGCCACGCTGCTTTCAGTGATATTGCGGAAGGCGATGTTCTGCACGACCCCGCCCTGACCCCGGCGAGAGTCGATTCGCAAGCCATAGGACATGTTCGCGAAGCTGCAGTCTTCCACCACGATGGTGTCAGCGCCCTTCAACGTGTTGGGGCCGATGAGCACGCCGGTGCCGATGGTGAACGTGCCCTGGGTGATTTCGATGTCGTGGGCGGACACTTCCTGGGGCAGAATGCGAATGGCATCCGAGGCCACGCCGATCACGACATTTTCAATCAGGTAATTGTGGCCAACCACGATGATACCCGTGCTGGCGGCGGGGACCGTCCCGGTGTAGTTGATGGCGACCTGGTTGATGGTCACGTTGTTGGTGCCGGTCAGGGCGTTGTTGACCACGGCCGTTCCAAACGCAATGGCGTCGCTGGGAGCCCGGAAGAAGGTGAAGGGCGTGACGGCCGAAGTGCCCTGGATCAGAATTCGGTCGCTGCCGTCAATTCGCAACAGCTGCGGGCCGCCGGTGTTGCCCCAGCGCTGGGTGAAGCCATCAATTTCCCCACCACCGATCAGTGCGAAGTTGACGATGTTGGTGCCGCGGAGCAGCGGCGTGTTGGCGTTGCCGTTGTAGTTCGCGGGGGCCGGCAATTGGAGGACGCCTTCAATGTCCAGCGTCACATTGCTGCGCAGGGTGATCGGGTTCGTTTGCCACGTGCCCGCGCCGATCAGGACCGTGCCGCCGCCGGCCAGTGCGCTGGCGTTGTTGATCGCGGTCTGGATGGCGAACGTGTCATGGACGATCGACCCGTCGGCGCCGAACTGCGTGATATCCAGCACGTTCGTGCCGACCGTATGCTGCTGCGTCGGGGTCACCGGCGTGTTGACAATGGGGCCGTTGAGGCCTGCGTTGCCCAGGGTGCCTGTGGCGGCGGTTCCCGGCTTTCCGTCAATCTCGACTCGATAATTCAAGGTCTGTATCGGAGGGTCCTGGTCGAAGACAAAACCCGTCAGATTGGAGTTGTTCACCGCAAAAGAGCCGACGGGCAGACGATTGCCCACCAGGTTGCGGGCTGCCAGCACGGTCTTGACGCCCGTGCCCGGATGATAGGCGATCAACTGCACGAAGTGCGCACCGGGCTCCAGGGGCGGAAGGGTCAGATTGAATCCGTGATTCTGATTCGTGATGGGAACATCCAACCGGTTCAGATTGCCCTGCGTGGGATAGAAACCCACCATCTGTCCATCAACGTCGATTTCCAGCGGCACGGTCGTGTCCGGCGTATCCGGGTTGTAGACATAGCCAGCCAGATTCGATGAGCCCGGGGTATTGTCCACAAAGTAATTGAGCGGCGAATTCTCAAGGAGCGTCCGCGAACCAATGAACACCGGCTGGTTCGTCGTGGTGTCCTTGGCATAGGCCGTGACCCGGTGCGGGCCCACCGACAGGTTCGTCGGCGTGAGGATGTCAAAGCCGTGGTTGATCGAACCCAGATTGAGAACCGTCAGATCGGGACGATTCTTGTCCGCCCTGCCCGAAGCAACCAGCTGCCCGTCGATGTACACGTCCACGTCAACAGGAAGCGGCCCGGCCTGCGCATCGAAGGCCCAGCCGACAATGTGCGTCGGATCCGCGAAATCCAGGAAGCCAATCGGCGGGACATTCCCGTTGACGTTGATCACGCCCCCGCCGCCCGCCGAGCCGCCCGAACTGTTCACGCCCGGGCCGAAGTTCGTCACCAGCACCGGCACCATGTTGAACGCGCTGTTGGTGTTGTTCAGATCATGGAGGTTCGTCAACGTCGTAATCGGATGGCGAATTTCCCCCGTCGTCGCATTGGGAACGACGTCCAGTGCGTACACCTGGATTTTGTGATTGCCTGCCGTCAGGCCAGGCACGCTCACCGAGAAGCCATGCTGCGGAGAACCTGCCACTGCGGCCAAGTCGGGCCGGTTCTGGCTCGCAAGGAACGTGGAGACAAACTGCCCATCGATGAACAAGGCGCCATAAATCGGGGCTGCGCCGGCGTTGGGATCAAACATCCAGCCGGTGATCCGCTGCGTGGTCACCGTTTCAATACGTGCCACCGGCGCCTTGTTGCCCAGCAACAGTTCCAACGAATGGAACACGTTCAGGCGACCGTTCGTCCGCACCTTGCCCACAAGCCCGGGCACCACGTCCACGCCCCGGCGGATCGCGTCCACCAATTGAGCCGGCGTCGCGTTGGGAACCAACGACTTCAGCAGCGCCACCGCCCCAGCCACCAGCGGCGAGGCGAAAGAGGTCCCGCTGGCAGTCAGCCCGACGCCCGCGATGGTGTCGCCCGGCGCCGCCAGGTCGATCACATGCCCGCCTTGATCCGCGAAGCTGGCGAGTTGGTCGCGGTTGTCACTGGCCGTCACCGACAGCAGGAATGCGTTCGTGCTGGCCGTCGGGAAGTCGTTGGACGTTCCAATGAGCTGGTCGAGGTCCAGCCCCTGTTCATCCGTGGCCCCCACCGTAATGATGCCCACCTGCCCCGCCCGGTCAATCGCGTTGAACAACTGGGCGATGCCCGGATCCGCAACGCCGCTCGTCGGGCCCGCGAACAGCCGGCCCAACGACATGTTTTGCACCACCACGTTCACCGAACGCAGCGACTTCATGAACGTGACATAGTTGATGCCCGCCAGGATGGAGGCATCCGTCCCGACCCCGGAGGCATCCAGCACACGCACCGCCATGATCTGCGTGGTCCAGTTCACACCCACGAAGGGTCCCGCCGCGGAATTGTTCCCCACGGCGCCGATCAACCCCGCCACTTCCGTGCCGTGCCCGTTCTGATCCAGCGGATCGCCGGTCGGCGCCGCGCCCGTGAAGTCCGCCCCGTGCACATCGTCGATGATCCCGTCGCCGTCGTTGTCGATGCCGTCACCGGCGATTTCGCCCGGGTTCGTCCACATGTTGGCCGCGAGGTCCGGACTGTTGTAGTTCACGCCGGTGTCAATGACCGCGGCCACGTTCGTTCGGTTGCCGGTGGCAATATCCCACGCGCGAACCGCGTCAATGTCCGCGCCCGGCACGCCCACGATGTTGTTGATCGTCTGACCGTTGTTCTGGTAGTGCCACTGGGCCGCCCAGGTCGCCAGGGTGGACTCGTTGGGAGTCGTGCGCGCATACACAGGGTGGTTCGGACCAAACGACGTCACGATCCCCCGGTGGGTCCCCGCCCAGACACCCACGGCACTGACACTGTCGATGGAATCCACGGCCAGGTAGAAATCACCGCCCAGGCTTCGCACGCCGGCAGTGTGCAGTCCCTGCTGATTCAGAAAAGTATTGAAATTGGATACACGCATGCCGCTTTGGAAGATGTATTCATTGCGAACCACGCTCTGGGAGACGTTGTTCCAGACGACCGTCGTCACGTCCAGGGCCGTGAGCAGGAGCCGGGATTCCAGTTCCTGCAGGTAGGACTCCTTCTCCGTCCGCGGGCACCGCCGATGCCGGTTGTTCTTGCTGTTTTTGGAGGCACTACCACCCGTCCGCCGCGCAGAAGCCTTCATACTACCCCTTTTCCGCGCACCAGAAGCGCGCGACCAACGTGAAAAAACTACAGGCGAAGTGATGAGGCAGCACCCCCGCTGCCTGCCACGCGAGAGATACCATGCCACCTTCTTGGGGGCACTATAACTGTAGAGGTAACCCCTGTCAAAGCTTTCCCGGAGAACCTAACCCTTCGTCTTAGCGAGGGTTAGTCGAAGGTTTCTAAAGGATAAGATTTCCGGAAAGCGAGCGGTAACCCGCTGCTTCCACTGCCCGCCCTTGTCGGGAGAATCCACCATCCCAGCGCGGATTCCGCCAACTCGGTACGTGCATAGACGCAGGAGAGGCGCAAAGGTTCCACCCATCGGCAAATTTCCCATTCGGCACGTTTCCCCCCGCATTTCGTCCCCGCGATGCTATAATTACTTCTTCGGATTCTCCCGAGTTTTTACAGGTTGAAACTAGCTTGGACAAGCGGACTGAATTGTCGGTTCACGCCGAAAAAGCCATCCTCGTCAGCGTCATGCTTCCCGATTCCACCATCGATCCCCGCGACCCCCTCGGTGAACTCGCCAGCCTGGCCAAAACCGCCGGCGCTGCCGTCGTCGACCGGGTCGTGCAGAACCGCGCCACGATCGATCCCTCCACCTACGTCGGCTCCGGCAAAGCCGGGGAAATCAAGTCGCTGGTGAAGAAGCACAAGGCGGACGTGGTTATCTTTGATAACGACATGTCGCCCAATCAGTTGCGCGACCTCGAAAAGATCATCGACGCCAAGATCCTCGACCGCTCTGAGCTCATCCTCGATATCTTCGCAACCCGCGCCCGCACCGCCGAGGCCCAGCTCCAGGTCGCCCTCGCTCAGCTCGAATACACCTACCCGCGCCTCCGCCACATGTGGTCCCACCTCGAACGTATCTCCGGCGGCGCCGGGGCCGGCGTCGGCGCCCGCGGCCCGGGTGAAATGCAGCTCGAAATTGACCGCCGCATGGTCCGCGAGAAAGTCGCCGACCTCAAGGAACGCATCCGCCAGGTCCAGGCCCGCAAAACCCGCGAGGTCAAGGAACGCAAACGCCAGCACTTCACCATCTCCCTTGTCGGCTACACCAACGCCGGCAAGTCCACCCTCTTCAACACCCTCACCGGCGATGCCACCTTCGTCGAAGACAAGCTCTTCGCCACCCTCGACACCAAAACCCGCCGCTGGCATCTCGGCGGCGCCCACTCGGCCCTCATCTCCGACACCGTCGGCTTCGTCCGCGACCTTCCCCACCACCTCGTCGCCTCCTTCAAGGCCACCCTCGAAGAAGCCACCCACGCCGACATGCTCCTGCTGGTGCTGGATGTCTCCCACCCCCACGCCCAGCAGCAGCTCCAGACCGTCGTCCGCGTGCTCAAAGACATCGGCTGCCAGGACATCCCTACGCTCTTGGTCCTCAACAAGGTCGACGCCCTCGACCCCAAGAGCGACGAGGTCGCGTTCTGGAAAAGCATGTTCCCCGATGCCCTGCCTGCCTCCGCCCTCGAAGGCGATGGCATCGTCCAGCTCACTGACGTCGTCCGCGACCAGATGCTCGGTCGCACCCTCAACGCCACCATCACCGTCCCTCTGGCCGATCCCAAGGGCGTCACCTTCATCGAAAAGTTCACCGATGTGAAGGAACGCGACTACGAGCGCACCGCTGATTCCGTCACCCTCTCCGCCGAGGTCTCCCAACGCATCCTCGACCAGCTCCCCAACAACGTGCCCTCGGCCAAGGTCCTCAAAGCCACCACCGTTCGCGGCAAGGCCGGCTCGGGCTGGCGCATGCGTACCCGCCCCATCAAAGACCTCATCCCGGATGGCTTCCTTGATGCCCCCGAGACCGCCGACCGGGCGGCCGCACTGGGGGTGCCTGACAGCAACGGCGTGCGTGCCGGCGCGGGCTCCGGTCTGACCATCGGCCGCAAGCGTCTGGGGGCCTGAAAGGCCCTCGTTTACCATTTTAGATAACGAATTTTGGAAATGTCCGCAGATCGCGCTTGGGTTTGCTCAAAGCACGTTGAGCGGCGGTTGCGATGATCGCTGAAAATCGCGCTTAATGCTGGATTGCCAGCAGTTAACGGATCACGAGACCATGTCGGAAATCAGCCGCAGACAGGGACGTCGCCAACGCTTCAGCCGTCGCTGCCGCGCGCCCTTTTTCGTCGACTGGCTGGAAAGTCGTACCTTCCTGTCCGCCTCCGATCCCTCCGGTGCCGAACAGGAAATCTACTGGCTGCTCAACCGCATGCGCACCAACCCCGCCGCCGAACTCCCCAAACTGCTCAGCTCCACCGATCCCCAGGTTCAGCAGGCCCTCGCCTTCTTCCAGGTGGACCGCAACCTCCTCGCCCAGCAATGGTCCACACTCACCCCCGTGCAGCCCCTGGCCTGGAGCGCCAATCTCGCCGCCGCCGCCGCCCTCCACACCCAGGCCATGATCACCAATGATCAGCAGGGCCACCAGATGCCCGGCGAAGACCCCCCGGACGTCCGCTTCACCAGCGCCGGTTACCCTTTCACCGCCGCCGGTGAAAATGTCTATGCCTACGCCTACAGCGCCCAGCACTGCGATGCCGCCTTCGCCATCGACTGGGGCAGCGGCGAGGGCACCTCCGGCGGCATGCAGGATCCCGCCGGCCACCGCGAACAGATGATGAACAGCGCTTTCCGGGATGTCGGCCTCGCCTTTATGCCCCAGACCGCCACCCGCCCCGACGGCTCCCTCGCCATGACCGGCCCCTACCTCTGTACCGAAGATTTCGGCTCTCCCGATCCCGCCAAGCCCCCCGCCATCGTCGGCACCGTCTATTTCGACATCAACCACGATGGCAACTACAACGCCGGCGAAGGGCTCGGCGGCATCACCGTCACCGCCACCGGCACCAACGGCACCTTCACCGCCACCACCAAGTCCGCCGGCGGCTATTGCCTCACCCTCCCCGCCGGCGATTACACCCTGACCTTCTCCGGCACCGACGCCATCCCCCCGCAGGACTCCGGCAACACCTTCACCCTCCACGTCGCCGACCAGAACGTCCTCCAGGACCTCGACACCTCCACCCTCCAGCCGCCCGTCGGCAACATCCAGCCCACCGGCAGGGTCGACGGCGTCACGAACTACCCGCTCCCCGTCGGCCCCCGCACCATCTACGGCTGGGCCTACGATGCCGACACCAACAACCACGGCGCCGATCCCGTCATGGTGCGCCTCGACATCGACGGCGTGAAGGGCACCCCCGTGGCCGCCGCCGATCCCCGACCCGATCTCGCCGCCTCCCTCGACACCACCAACCACGGCTTCACCCTGCCGGTCCCCCTCCTCACGCCCGGCGTCCACACCCTCAACGTCGTCGTCATCGACGCTCCCAGCGGCGGCGAAACCCTCCTCGGCACACGCACCGTCTCCGTCTCCGGCGTCCCCTTCGGCCACCTCGACAACTTCAGCGTCGGCGCCGGCATCAGCGGCTGGGCCTACGACGCCGACGCCGGCGCCGCTCCCGCCACCATCGCCATCAACGTCGACGGCAAACTCGTCACCACCTTCTCCGCCGCCGCCACCCGCGCCGACCTCGCCACCACCCTCGGGTCCAGCAACCACGCCTTCTCCATCGCCCTGCCCCAGGCCACCACCCCCGGCCCGCACCGCTACGACGTCTATGTCGTCAACACCAATGGCACCGGCGCCATCATCCTCGCCTCCAAGATGCTCACCACCTCCACCGTGCCCTTTGGCACCCTCGAATTGACCAACGCCAGCTTCCTCACCGGCTGGGCCGCCGATACCGACAACCTTTCCGCCACCACGCGCGTCGTGCTGCTCGCCGATGGCAACATCGTCCGCACCCTCCCGACCAACGTCGTCCGCAGCGACCTCAAAGTCCTCGGCACCAGTCCCCACGGCTTCGTCACCTTCGCCCCAGCGATGACCCCCGGCTTCCACACCATCACCCTGTATGCCATGGACGACAAAACCAACACCCCCGTGCTCCTCAGCGTCCGCAAGCTCTACGAGCCTCCCGGTGTCGATCGCCAGCCCCTGGGTTCCGCGGAATCCATCTCCGCCACCACCATCTCCGGCTGGGCGGTCGATCCCGATGTCA
>JBEHXY010000041.1:0-15437 GCA_048498455.1 Planctomycetota bacterium
CCCTCCCCCCAAACATCCACTTTCCCAACCCAAAAGCGCGCACAAAATGGCACCAAAAAGGTTTGAAGTAACCACAAAAAAATTCCCCCAACCCCCTCACCCCCAACCCCTTAACAAAATCCCCTCCCGTTGGTGTGCGCACAAAGTGGGCGCACCACCCCTCTATAGCAGAAGGAGCGCGCGAACATGCCCCACCAATTTGTGACCATTTGTGAACTTTGTGGGCCCCCCATCGTCGTCGTCCCCACTCCTTCCACCGGTGTCTCTGTTTTCACCAAAACCATGATAAACACCGAAGAATTCTCACGCCCCAATGATAAACACCGAAGAAAATCACCGCTTTTCCCCCAAACCCATGATAAACACCGAGCAAAACCCCCTCCCCCTCCCCCGCGCCCTCCCCTCCTTCCCTCATTCGTCATTCAGATTCACTCGTCATTCGTGCTTCGTCATTCGTCATTACGACTCGCCATTCGTCACTCATCATTCCCCCCCGCCCCCTCCCCCCCTCCCGCCCACCCGCGTATGATGCCCCAACACGCTCGAGGAGCCACACCGTGCGCTACCGCCGTCAACACCGCAACCCCGACCCCGCCTTCGCCGACCCAACCCTCCCGTCCACGCCGCGCAAACGCCGCCGCGGCGTCGCACTCCTCCCCGCCCTCTTCACCCTCGGAAACTGCCTCTGCGGCTTCGCCTCCATCAACTACGCCTCCCGACACGTCTCCCCCGAAGCCCTCGCCGCCGCCACCCTCCCCGGCGCCCCCGCCCCCGAAAACCCCTACTTCAACTTCGCCCTCGCCGGCTACTGCATCTTCGCCGCCATGGTTTTCGACATGTTCGATGGCTTCGTCGCCCGGCTCACCCGCTCCGCCTCCGACTTCGGCGCCGAACTCGATTCCCTCGCCGACATGGTCTCCTTCGGCGTCGCCCCCGCCTTCCTCGCCATCCGCCTCATCACCGACCTCCTCCGCACCCCCGCCGCCCCCGGCTCCCGCACCCCCTTCGCCGATCTCCCCGGCCCTTTCTCCGACGACTTCTGGGGGCGCCTCTTCTGGGTCATCGCCGCCCTCTACGTCTCCTGCACCGCCCTTCGCCTCGCACGCTTCAACGTCATGAACAAACACGAAGTCTCCTCCCACATGAACTTCCGCGGAATGCCCTCCCCCGGCGCCGCCGCCGTCGTCGCCTCCTCCGTCATCTTCTTCGCCACCCTCAACGCCGAACACCACGTCATCCCCTTCCGCGTCTCCCCACAAGTCCTCATGATGCTCCGCAGCACCTTCCCTTACCTCCTCCCCATCGTCCTCCTCGTCGCCGGACTCCTCATGGTCTCCCGCTTCGCCTACGCCCACCTCATCAACCGCTTCCTCCGCGGCCGCAAACGCTTCCGCACCGTCGTCGCCGCCATGCTCATCCTCTTCCTCATCATGGCCCAACCCCAGATCACCATCCTCGTCGCCATCTACCTCTACGCCCTCTCCGCCCCCGTCACCGCCTTCTACAACCGCTCCCGCGGCAAACTCCCCGCCGAACCCACTCCACCCCCCCAATCCCCGCCTCCCACCCCTTCCCAGTAAGGACGCACGGATGCACACGCTTCCCCAATCCCCCCGGTACTTCATCGAGAAACTCACCGCCCTCGGCCGCCAGGTCCGCGACGCCATCCTCGCCGCGCGCACCGGCCAGGCCGACCTCGCCTCCCCCGCCAAGTCCACCGTCGCCGACACCCTCTACGCCATCGACGCCCACATCGAACCCCTGCTCCAATCCTTCTTCGAAAGCTGGTCCAGGGAGTTCCCCCTCATCCTCATCGCCGAAGGTTTCCACGATGAGCACGGCGTCGAAGGCCGCGCCATCTTTCCCCCCGGCACCCCCGAAGCCGACGTCCCCGTGCGCATCCTCATCGACCCCATCGACGGCACCCGCGGCCTCATGTACGACAAACGCTCCGCCTGGTTCCTCGCCGCCGCCGCCCCCAACCACGGCGACGACACCCGCCTCTCCCACGTCCAGGTCGCCGTCCAGCTCGAAATCCCCACCAGCAAGCAATACCTCGCCGACACCCTCTCCGCCATCCGCGGCCAGGGCGCCAAAGCCTTCCGCGAAAACCTCCTCACCGGCGGCCCCGCCCCGCCCCTCGCCCTCCGCCCCAGCAGCGCCGACAACATCCTCCACGGCTTCGCCACCATCTCGAACTTCTTCCCCGGCACCAAGGACCTCGCCGCCCGCCTCTCCGAAATCCTCACCGAAACCTGCATCGGCAAGGCCGACATCACCCGCGCCACCGTCTTCGAAGACCAGTACATCTCCACCGCCGGACAACTCTACGAACTCCTCGTCGGCCACGATCGCTTCATCGCCGACCTCCGCCCCCTCTTCTATCGCATCAACGGCCAACCGGCCGGCCTCTGCGCCCACCCCTACGACCTCGCCTCGCTCCTGATCGCCCAGGAAGCCGACCTCCACATCACCGACGGGCTTGGCCAACGCCTCGACGCCCCCTTGGACACCACCACGCCCCTCGCGTGGGCCGGTTACGCCAACGACAAAATCCGCGGCCGCATCGAACCGGTAATGACCCGCCTCCTGCTCGACTGGTTGAAAGGCGCTGCCCCATGAAAACCGCCCTCATCACCGGCGCCTCCTCCGGCATCGGCAAAGCCACCGCCCGCAAACTTTCCGCCCTCGGCTACTCCCTCGCCCTCGTCGCCCGCACCCCCGAGCCGCTCCAGGAACTCGCCGCCGAACTCGACGCCCAGGCCCTCCCCGCCGACGTCTCCGATCCCGACAGCATCGCCGCCGCAATCACCTCCGCCGCCGAACTTTTTGGGCAGATCGACGTCCTCGTGAATAACGCGGGTTATGCCCCGCTGCTCCCCACGGCCGAGATCTCCATCGACCAGTGGCAGAAAATCCTCGCCACCAACCTCTCCTCGGTTTTCTACGCCACCCGCGCGGTCTGGCCGATCATGCAGCGACAGAACGGCGGCGTGATCGTCAACATCTCCTCGATGTCCAGCAAAGACCCCTTCATGGGACTCGGCGCGTACGGCGCGGCCAAAGCCGGCGTGAACCTCCTCACCCTCGCCACCGCCCGCGAAGGCGCGCCGCACCACATCCGCGTCCACGCCATCGCCCCCGGGGCCGTCGACACCCCGATGTTCCGCGGCCTCATGGGCGAAACGCCCATCGACACCGCCACCATCCTCACCCCCGAAGTCGTCGCCGACGCTGTCGCCGCGCTGCTCGACTCCCCCTTGCGCTACACCGCCGGCGAAACGATTTTCCTCAAGGCAGGCCCCGCATGACCCGCGCTCACCGGTTCACATCCTTCGCCGCCAGCGGCACCAGCTCCACCGGCCCGATCAGCCCCGCCGGACGCTCCGCATACGTCGACGCATCCATCGGCACATACTGCCCCGCCGTGCCCGCCTTGATGTTCACCACGTTGATGTCCTTGAAGATCTTCCACTTGATCCCGCGGCGATCCATGTCCGCGATCCGGTTCGCCGCGATGTTCGTCACCTCGACTTTCAGCGTGTTGCTGCCCGGCTTGAGCGCCTCGCCGATGCGGATGCGGAACGGAGCGGCCCAGAGCGTTCCCAAGTCTTTCCCATTGAGCGTGACCCGCGCCGAATCACCGACTTTCCCGAGGTCCAGCGCGTAATCCTTCGCCGAAGTGGAGGGCGCATCGAACGTGGTCGTGTACACCGCCGTCCCAGCAAACCGCTTGTACGCTTCGCCCTTGCCGGTGTAACTGCCCAGCGCATCGGTTTTGAAATTCGCCGGCATGTCCGGCCCGCCATCGGTAAACGCGACGTCCCAGTTGCCCTTGAGCGGCACCGGCGTCCCCGCGGGCACCACATACGTCCACGCCGTCCCGGCCGGCGCCCGGCGGGCCGTGGTCCGCAGGATCCGCGACTCGCCCGGCGCGATCTGCAGATACACCTCCGCGCCCTCGCCGCGCTCCCGCACCGCCGCCGTGCCCACCTGGTCGCTCACCATCGGATCCATCAGCACCGCGCCGGCGGCCGGCGTGGCCAGGGGCACCCAGCCATCGACCGCGTTTTCGCCCTTGTTGACGATGAAGTAATCGACGCCGTCGGGGCGAAAACGGCGAACGCAGCGCAGCCCCTGGTCGATCATACGTTCGCGACTGGCCCCCGCCTGCGTCAGCAGGGTTTCGAGATTGCCTGCGTCACCGGCAATCACCCTCCCTTCCAATCCCTGGACCAGCGTGGCGAGTTCCGTACGCCGGGCGGCGACATTGTTGAACCCCGGAACATCCGTCGGCGGTTTGCCCAGGAAAACCACCTTGGCGCCGGCACGGGAAAGTTCCGCGAGTTTTCGCATCGTTTCGACCGGAAGAATGGGCGTTTCGGGAACGATGATGGTCTTGTAGGTGTTGCCGCCGAGTTCAATCCCGCCGCCGCCGGCGCGGGCGTCGCCCAGCAGCGCATCGGAAACTTCATCGTACGCGTAACCCTTTTTGAAGAGGTCCATGGCCGTCGCATAGAAGGGGAAGGGCTTCATCCATTCGCCGGGCGTGGTGAACTGGAACATAAGGGCCTGCTGCGCGGAGGCGGCGGATTGGCCGCTGCCAAGCTCGGTGGGCGCGGGGAACTGGTGCTGCCAGACTTCGTAGAAGGGCATGTACAGCAGCACGTCGTTGCCGGGCTTGTTGGCCTGGAGGATGGACTGGCAGCGGCCGATGTAGGCGTTCATGGCGCCGATGTCGCGGAACATGCCGCCGTTGGGGCCGAAGTTGACCGAGGCGTAAAAATTCCAGCCGGGGAAGCCCGCGGAGGCAGGCGAGTAGGGCGTGCCGTGGAAGAAGATGTGGTTGATGCCGGTGATGAAGAGAAAGTCGGTGGGGGCTTTGACGTCGGCCAGGGAGACGTTGAAGTGATCGCCGAGCCAGGTGTAGGACTCGGAGGAAGCGAGGCGTTTGCCGGTGACGTGGGCGGCGGAGTTGGCCAGCTTGAGGAAGGGGATGTGCGATTCCTCGTAGAGGTGGAAGATCTCGCACTCGGGGATGTCGGAGACGGCGTAGGCGTCGAGGATGTTCGCGGGGCTGCCGTGGGCCTGGTTGCGGGTGAGCTCGCCATGCGAATGGGCCCATTCGACCCAGCGGTGCATGTAGGCGAGGTGGAGGTCGGCGAGGGTTTCGCGGTAGTCGCACTTCACGCGGGCGGCGGTGTCGGGGTCGACCTCCTTTTCGCCCATGAGCGCGGGAATCTGCGTGCGCAGGTCATAGCCGCGGCGCTTCTGGAATTCGCTGAACAGATCGTCGGTCCAGTTAGCGCCGTAATACTCGAAGGAATCGTGGAACTCGGAGCGGGGACGCGGGGCGGTGAAATTGGCGGCGGCGAAGGCCTTGTCGAAGGTGGCGAGGTACTGCCCCATCGCCTGTGCGGAGTAGGGATCGAGCACGTTGCCCTCGCCGCCGGAGGCGGGGCGTTTCACTTTCTGGATGGCATCCTGCTGGGCGACGACGTAGACCTTCCAGCTTACGCCGGCGGGGGCGGTCCAGTCGATTTTGCCGTCGTGGGCGGAAGCGGTGATGTCGGTCATCTTGCCATCAGAGGCCTGGGCGCCGACGAACTGGATTTTGCCCTGGGGCAGTTCGCCGGTGACCTGGCCGCCGGCGGCGACATCGTAGCGGCGCAGCGTGACGGAGGAGGAGGCGATTTCGGGGGGAACCATGGGGCCGCCGAAGGGCCAGCCGGTGCCGGTGGTCATGTCGACGCCCAGGCCGAGCCGTTTGCCTTCGGTGGTGGTGTGGGCAAACAGGTCGACCCACTTGGGCGAGAGGAACTGGATGTCGTTGGCCTCGTTGCCCTGGACACCATAGATGGGGCAGATTTCGACGCCGCCCTCGCCGGCATTTTTGAGCAGCTGCATCTGGCGGGTGATTTCGTTTTTGTCGACGGCGTTGCCCATCCACCACCAGCGCGTCCAGGGCTTGTTGGTTTCGGTGAGGGTGGGCCAGGCGAGGGCGTCCTTGCCCAGCGGCTCGGTCTTGACCATGGTGATGCCATGGGGTTGAGCGACGTTGGGCGATGCAGCCGGGGATTGAGAGCAGGCGCTCCAGGCGGCGGCGGTGAGCAGGAGAGAGAGGATCGGAAGGCGGCGGGTCATGGCTGGGTCTCCGAAAACGATCGATGTGGACGGGCCGGTGGAAAAGAGGTGCGCGGCACGGCCGCGAAGGTGTGAGTTCAACGGCGATACGCGGGGGTTATTCGCCGGCGGGCGGTGCGGCGCATCAGAAACAGCGCGGCCAGCAGCAGCGCCGCGACGGGCCAGCACAGGAGCATCGCGCCGGCGAGCAGCCGGGACGAGGCGGTGTACTGGTAGTGGAGCCAGTCCCAGTGGAGGAGCGGGAAGCTGACATCGTTCTGGGCGACGGTGGGGGTGACGCGCCACATATAAAGGACGGCGGCGAGGGCCCAGATGCCCACGGCCATGAGCAGCAGCGAGAGCAGGCCGAGCAGGATCATGCCGGGGGTGAATCGCATGGCGGCAGGGGCGGGGGCGGGCGGGGAGAGGTGGGGTACGGGGGGTGCGGGCGGCGCAGCGGACCGGCGGTCGCGCTGCAGGTTTGCCAGAGCGTCTGCGGCTTCGTCCTCCATTGCCGATCCTCCACGTATCGCCGGGCGAATCTTAACGGAGGCGGCGCGGGCCGTCACCCCTTCTCTGGACCGGTGATCGGACGGCACCTATCATGCGGGCATGTTGCAGGACGTGCTGTTTTCGACGCTGGCCCAGTCATCGCCGGCGGGGGGAGAGGTGGTGCCGATACCGTCGCAGACGGGGTGGGTGACGATGTTCCTGCTGCTGATCGTGTGGCTGTTCGTGGCGGCGATCGTGCTGGGCCCGCTGATTCATTATTTCGGGCTGGTGCGCCGCTCGCCGCAGGCCTTTGCGGACGACCGCCGCCTGCACTGATGGGCCTGATAGATTCTTTTGCTGACAGGGGCACCTCCCATGGCCGACCATTCGTTCGACATTGTTTCCGAAGTCGATTTGAACGAGCTGCACAACGCGATCATGCAGGCCCAGAAGGAGATCGTGACGCGCTTTGATTTCCGCGGCACCTCGGCGGCGATCGGCGACCTGGATCGCAAGGAGAAGCTGATCACCGTCACCGCCGACAACGAGCCGCACCTGGAGGCGGTCGTCGCGGTGCTGGTGTCGAAGATGATCAAGCGCGGCGTGGACGCCAAGTCGCTGGACCGGCAGAAGGTGGAGGCGGCGACGCACAACACGCTGCGGCAGAAGATCAAGCTGAAGCAGGGGATCGACCGCGAGACGGCCAAGGCGCTGCAGAAGCAGATCCAGGAACTGGGACTGAAGGTGCGGGCGCAGATCCAGGGCGAGGCGCTGCGGATTGTGGGGGCGAAGCTGGACGATCTGCAGTCGGTGCAGGCGGCGCTGCGAGCCAAGCCGCCGGAGGTTCCGATCCAGTTCAACAACTACAAGTAAGGGATGCGGTTGAGATGCGGGACGTGGCATGAAAAAGCCGCCGATGACGGTTTTGACGACGACGTTGTGGGAGTATCCGTCGCAGGATTACGGGCGGGAGCGGCACGGGGACAAGGATTACATCGGGGCGACGCCGGCGTGGGTGATCTGGCAACTGCTGACGCGCTACACGCGCGAGAACGATGTGGTGCTGGACCCCATGTGCGGGTCGGGCACGACGATCGATGTGGCGAAGGAGCTGGGCCGAAAGCCGGTGGGCTTTGACCTTGCGCCTTCGCGCCCGGACATTCAGCAGGCGGACGCGCGGAAGATTCCGCTGGGGGACGGCACGGTGGATTTTGCGTTCATCGACCCGCCTTATTCGACGCACGTGGATTATTCGGATGATCCGCGATGCATCGGCAAGCTGGACGCCTCGCCGGAAGCGGACGATGCCAAGGGCGTGAATGCCTACTATGCGGCGATGGACAAGGTCATCGGGGAGCTGCACCGGGTGCTGAAGAACCGGCGCTACATGGGGCTGTACGTGTCGGACAGCTTCAAGAAGGGCAAGCCCTTCATGCCGATCGGATTTGACCTGTTTTCCCTGATGCGCAAGCGATTCAAGCCGATCGACATCATCGCGGTGGTGCGGCACAACCGGACGCTGAAGCGGGGGAACTGGCATGCGGCGGCGGTGGAGGGGAACTTCTATCTGCGCGGCTTCAACTACCTCTTTATCATGAAGAAAGAGGAGAAGTGAGATTTCAGCGAGGGGCGGGAGTTGCGAACAGGCGGCGGAGAAATCAGGTCTTGGCGAAGGTGAAGTTGCCCTCTTTGTGATCGATCTGCGTGCCGGCGAGGGCGACGAGGTGCTCGCGGCGAGCGATGACGGCGAGGAGCAGCCCCTCGCAGCGGGTGATTTCCATGCCGCCGGTGGGACGCGCGGCGTAAGTCACGGAGATGCCGCCGGCGGTGGGGGCGATTTTCACGCAGGCGCCGGTGCCGAAGCCCTCCGCGGCGAGGTGCAGGCGCATGACTTCCGCGGCGGCGGGCGTCACCCGCACGGGGCGGGCGCGGTAGCGGGCCAGCACCTCCTCGGCGGACCATGCCGGCGTCTCGCGCAGTTCAATGCGGCGCTCCACCCCACGCGTTTCAGGAGTGCCGGCAGACAACCATTCGCCCGCCAGCTCGCCCGCCCAGCAGGCGACCGGCAGCACGCCGACGGCGCCGGTGGCCTCGGGCATCACCACGATCGGAAGGACGACATCGACCAGGCGACCGCCGGGAAGACCGGCGCGGCGCCAGCCGGCGGTGGCGACATAGACCTCGCGCCCGTCGACGAGGTCGAGGGCGATCGAGTTGCAGATGCCGGGCTCCCACGGACTGCGGAGCATCGTCGTGAGGGACTGGGCGCGGAGGTCGGTGGTGCCGTTCTCCTTGAGACTTTTGATCCAGCGGGCAATTTCGACGAGGGCGGCGGGATCCTGGAGAAAGGGATCGTCGACGCTATAAACCAGCACGACGGCGGCGTCGGCTTCGGCGACGTTGTTGCATACTTCCACCACCACTCCCCAGACGACCGCGCCATGGCGGCGCAGGAGCTCGGCATCGGTGTTGCCGTTGGTGCGGTGCTCGCGGCGGACACGGTCGAACGCGGCGCGACATTCAGTGATGAGCCGGCCCATGCGCGTGGCGGGGGGCGGCGGGGCGGCGGCGACCGCGGTGCGGTTCCATGCCGATTTGAACAGTTCCAAAAGACCCATGGGGTGCCTCACAGGGTAGCAATGGTGTGAACGATGCGTGGGTGCGAAGACCAGCGGTCTTTGAGCCGGAGAAGGGGGCGTTCGAGAAAGCGCCAGCTCAGGATAACGCAGACGATGGTGGCGAGAATCCAGAGGGAGAGGCCCGCGAGAGATGCGAGCGGAGCGCCCAGGACGCGGACCAACAGGACGGATTGCATGATCTGCAGGAACGTGGGGCGGAGCAGCCAGTGGAATACGTAGAGGCCGTAACTGTATTTGCCGAGCGTGCGGAGGGAGGGCGCTTCGAAGAGCGTGCGCGTGCCCGGCGCGGTGAGGGTGAGCACCAGCAGGGCGGCGAAATAGAGGGCGAGCGCCGAATAGGCCAGGGAACTGCGGGCATCATCGGGCCGCGGCAGGCCGCCGAAACGGGCGATGGAAGCGGCGAGCACCAGTGAGCCGCCGAGGACGATGGCGGCGGCGGGGCGGCGGAGGTCGGCGAGGCCGCGCGTGCGCTGCAGTCCGGCGAGCAGGCCGCCGAGAATGAGCCCGTCGCAGCGGAACGGCGTCAGGAGATAGGCGGCGTTGGGGTCGCCATGAAAGGGCCCGAGAAATGCGGCCCGCAGGAGCGCCACCGTGCAGAAGCCGATGAGGCAGAGGGCGGGCAGGCGCGGCGTGCTGACGGCGGCGATGATCCAGGGCCAGAGCAGGTAGAAGTGCTCTTCGATGGCCAGCGACCAGAGATGCGAGAAGGCCAGGTAACGGCCTTCGACCCACCCGCCTGCGGCCTGGTGGAAGTTGGAGATGTAGAGGAGCAGCGCCGGGAAGGCGTGGCGGAGATCGCCATCGGTGGCCGCGGGCAGGAGCCAGCGACCGAGGAGGCCGGCGAACGCCAGGACGGCAAAGTAGAGAGGAAAAATGCGCAGCGACCTGCGGATGTAGAAGTTGCGGATAGCGTGGGGCTGTTGCTTTGCATCCAGCAGGATGCCGGTGATGAGGTAGCCGGAGAGCACGAAGAAGAGATCGACGCCGAACCAGCCGGCGCGAAAGAACGCCAGCAGGCCATCGGCGCGGACGGAGCCGGTGGCGATGTTCATGAGAAAGTGATGGGCCATCACCAGGAGGACGGCCAGGCCGCGGAGGCCATCGAGGGCCGGGACGTGCGGGGCATGGGCGCGCGAGAGGGCGGGAGTCGCCGCCCGCAGGGGTGTTGCCTGGATCGTCAGGGCTGTGGTCACAAGGCCTCGGATCAGAAGGGCGCCCGCCGTCGAGACGCCCGCTAATCATCGACGTGGCGGGAGAGGGGGTTGAGAAGCCGGTGGCGGGTCCGGTAACGGGAGCGCCAAGCGGGGCGCGTGGCCCTATAATCGCGGCATGAGTGACACACCCCCGCCGTCCGTTCCCACGCTGCTTGACCGTCTTCGGGCGCTGCACCCGCAGGCGAAGACCACCACGCTTCGGCAGATGCTGACCGACAAGCGGGTGCTGCTGAATGGCGTGACCGCCAAGAGCCTCAAGACGCCGGTGACCAAGCGCGACAAGGTGGAGATTGCGGACCATGCGGAATCCGCGCGCGAGGTGACCCTGACGCATGGCCTCAAGCTGGTGCACCAGGATTCGCAGATCGTGCTGATCGACAAGCCATCGGGATTGCTGTCCGCGACCGATTCACAGGAGAAGCGGCCGACGGTGCTGAAAATTCTGACAGCCTTTTTCCAGAAACAGAACCACCGCAACCAGGTGCACCTGATCCATCGGCTGGACAAGGATGCGTCGGGCCTGCTGCTTTTTGCCCGTTCGTGGGATGCCTACCGCTCGCTGAAGGAGCAGTTTTTTGAACACACGATCACGCGGCGCTATGACGTGATCGTCCACGGCGTGCCGAAGAAAAAGCAGGGGCGGCTCGAGGACCTGCTGCAGGAAGATCCGGAGACGGGGGTGGTGCGGGTGACGAAGGATTTGAAGCAGGGGAAGCTGGCGATCCTGGATTACGTGGTGATGCAGACGGACGCGAAGCGGAACATCGCGCACGTGCAATGCACGTTGTTCACCGGGCGAAAGCACCAGATCCGCGTGCAGCTCCAGGCGATCGGGCACCCGGTGCTGGCCGATCCGATGTACGCCTTGCCGGGCAAGACGCCGATGCCGCTGGAGCCGCCGGGACGGCTGGCGCTGCATGCGTCGCACCTGGCGTTTGTGCACCCGGGAACGAAGCGGAAGAGTGCGTTTACCTCGCCGATGCCCGGGGCCTTTGCGCATCTGTTTCGCGGGTGAGCGTTTGCAATCGCGGCGGCGGGAATCGATCATCGGGGAATGAGCAAACGACCGGACAAACGAGAGCAACCGCGCGGGCAGGCACCGCGGCATCGCGGGCCCCATGGCGGCGAGCGGCGGGGGGTTCCTGCGGGCAAACCGCCGGCGCCGGAGCAGGGCGTGACGCACTGGGGCGAGGTGGCGGAGTGGTACGACACGCTGGTGGGCGATGAGGGATCGGAGTATCACCGCGAGGTGATTCTGCCGGGGATTTTGCGGATGCTGGGGATCAAGGGCGAGCGGGCCGAGGGGCTGCGGGTGCTGGATCTGGCCTGCGGGCAGGGGGTGTTGGCGCGGAAGCTGGCGGCGATGGGCACGCGGGTGACGGGGGTGGATGCGGCGCGCGAACTCATCGCGGCGGCGGAGCGGCGGAACGAAGCGGACCGGTTGCCGATCGATTACGTGACGGCGGATGCGACGAAGCTGTTGTCGGAGGGGGGCACGCTGGTGAAGCCGCTGGAGGCGGGGGTGTTTGACGCGGTGACGATCGTGCTGGCGATCCAGAACATCACGCCGCTGTCGCCGGTGTGGCAGGCGTGCCGGCGTCTGCTGAAGGCGGAGGGGAAGCTGGTGATCGTGATGATGCATCCGGCGTTCCGCGTTCCGCAGCAGAGCGACTGGTGGTGGGATGAGAAAACGCAGACGCAGCCGCGGCTGGTGCGGCAGTATCTCACGAGCGCGCCGATCACGATCGAGACGCATCCGGGCAAGGCGGCGCACGGGAAGGGCAGCCCGGCGACGACGCACTTTCATCGGCCGCTGCAGGCGTATGTGAACACGCTGGCGAACGCGGGGCTGCTGCTCGATCACCTCGAGGAGTGGGCGTCCCACAAGACGTCGCAGGCGGGGCCGCGGAAGGCGGCTCTCGACCGGGCGCGGAGGGAGATACCGATGTTCATGGCGCTGCGGGCGCGGGGTGGTAATTGGTAATTGGTAATTGGTAGTTCGCTGGCGCGTCGGTGGGGGGGGCCATCTCCGGCGGCAGCCAATTACCAATTACTAATTACCAATTACAGTTGGAGCCCGCGGCATGGGCGGCTTTCGCGGGGCGCCGCGGGGTGATACCTTGGTGGGGTTCGCGCAACTAAAGGAAGGTCGGCATGGTCAGCAAAGGCATCATTCTGGCGGGCGGGTCGGGCACGCGGTTGTTTCCGGTGACCAAGGTGGTGAGCAAGCAGCTCATGCCGGTGTATGACAAACCGATGGTTTATTATCCGCTCTCGACGCTGATGCTGGCGGGAATTCGGGACGTGCTGGTGATCACGACGCCGCACGATTCGCAGAGTTTCCAGCGGCTGCTGGAGGATGGGTCGCAGTGGGGGATCAAGATTCAGTATGCGACGCAGCCTTCGCCCGATGGCCTGGCGCAGGCGTTCATCATCGGCGAAAAGTTCTGCGACGGGCAGCCGGCGTCGCTGGTGCTCGGCGACAATCTTTTCTTCGGCCACGGCATGCCGGACCTGCTCACGCGCGCGGCGTCGATCGACAAGGGGGCGACGGTGTTCGCCTACTTCGTCAACAATCCGCAGGAGTACGGCGTGGCGGAATTTGACGCCGGCGGCAAGGCGATTTCGCTGGAGGAAAAACCCAAGGAGCCGCGATCCAACTGGGCGGTGACCGGCCTCTATTTTTACGACCAGAGCGTGTGCGAAAAGGCCAAGCGGTTGAAGCCCTCGCCGCGCGGGGAACTGGAAATCACGGATCTCAACCGCGTGTTTCTGGAGGAGGGGACGCTGCGGGTGGAGAAGTTCGGGCGCGGGACGGCGTGGCTGGACACGGGGAATCACGCGGCGCTCTTGCAGGCGTCGATGTTCGTCGAGGCGGTGCAGGAGCGGCAGGGGCTGCTGATCTGCTCGCCGGAGGAAGTGGCTTACCGGAACAAGTGGATCAGCGAGGCGCAGTTCATGACGCTGATCGAAAAGCTCGGCAAGTCCCGTTACGCGGCGATGCTGAAGAACGTGCTGCGCGCGGATCTGTAAGCGGCTAATCCTCGATGGGCTCGGTGCGGTCGGAGGGGGCGAGGGCGTCTTCGGGCGCGTGGATTTTCCGGAATTCGGCGAGCTGGCGGGAATAAAGGCGTCGCTGGCGGATGAAGGAGCGCGTGGCGGTGTAGACCATCACCAGCGTGAAGGCGGCGACGCAGCCGAGGACCAGCAGCCAGACGGCGTCGGGAATACCCAATCCGCGGGTCCACAAGGTCGCATCGTGGGCGTCCCAGGATTCGGAGAGGTTGTGTGCAAGCGCGAAGAGCATGGCGGCGGCGGCAAGGCATGAGAACAGGACGAAGGCGGCGGTGGGGGCTTCGGGTTCATCCTCCGCTTCGGGATCGTTCGGGCGGCCGGGGCTGGGGGTGGTGCGGAAGTAATTGGCGGTGGCGGAGGCACCGGTCATGGGGGCGCCGCATTGTTTGCACATCGGGAGCGCGGGGTGATTGGGGGCGAGGCAGGTGCCGCAGAGCACGCGCTGCATGACGTAGGCGACGGTTTTTTCGATGGGGGTTCCACACTCGGGGCAGCGGCCTTCGTCGTCGAGGCCGCGCAGGTTGTAGCCGCACTGAATGCAGGCCATGTCGTCGTCGACAAGGAACACTTCCGGCGGTGCGGCGGGGGCGTCGGGTGGCGGGGGCGCATCCTCATCGTTCATGGGCCTACCTTTGTGAATGGGGTCAGGGCAGGAGGCTTTGGCCGGACATTTCCTTGGGTCGGGGGAGGTTGAGGAGGGCGAGGGCGGTGGGGGCGATGTCGGCGAGGCGGCCGTCGGGTTTTAGTTGGATGTTGGCATTTCTGTAGCGGTCGTCGACGATGATCATGGGGACGTCGTAGGTGGTGTGGGCGGTGTGGGGGCAGTTGTGGAGGGGGTCCCACATTTGTTCGCAGTTGCCGTGGTCGGCGGTGACGATGAGGGCGCCGCCCTTGGCGAGGGCCGCGTCGACGATTTTGCCGACGCATTCGTCGACGACCTCGACGGCCTTGATGGCGGCGGGGAGTTTGCCGGTGTGGCCGACCATGTCGCCGTTGGCGAAGTTGACGATGTAGACGTCGTGGTCGCCTTTTTCGATTTCCTTAAGGACGATGTCGCAGACCTGGTAGGCGGACATTTCGGGTTTGAGGTCGTAGGTTTTGACTTCCTTGGGGCTGGGGGCGAGGCCGCGGTCTTCGTGGGAGAAGGGGGGCTCGCGGTAGTCGTTGAAGAAGAAGGTGACGTGGGGGAATTTTTCGGTTTCAGCGGAGCGGAACTGGCTGAGGTTGTGTTCGGCGAGGTAAGCGCCGAGGATTTCGGGCATTTTTTCGGGTTTGTCGAAGATGACGGCGACGGGGAGGCCTTCTTCGTAGGCGGCCATGGTGGCGAAGAAGAGGTTGCCGGGGATTCTGTTGCGTTTGAAGCCGCCGTTGGGTTCCTTGGCGAATTGTTCGGTGTTGTAGACGAAGGCCTTGGTGATTTCGCGGGGGCGGTCGCCGCGGTAGTTGAAGAAGATGAAGGCGTCGTTGTCGTTGACGGTGCCGCCGTTGCCGATGACGGAGGGGGTGACGAATTCGTCGCCGCCGCGGGAGGCGTCGGAGGCGTTGGCGTAGTAGTGCTTGAGGGCGTCTTCGGCGGTGGGGTAGCGGTCGCCCTTGTTTTCGGTGAGGAGTTCGTAGGCGGTCTGAACGCGTTCCCAGCGGTTGTCGCGGTCCATGGCGTAGAAGCGGCCGATGAGGGTGGCGATGCGGCCGACGCCGAGCTCACGGCATTTGGCCTCGAGGGCGGGGATGAAGCGGGTGGCGCCGGTGGGGGCGGTGTCGCGGCCGTCGGTGATGGCGTGGAGGAGGACGCGGTCGCCGGGGAAGTTTTGTTTTTTGGCCATTTCGAGGAGTGCGTAGGCGTGTTCCTGGTCGGAGTGGACGCGGCCGTCGGAGCAGAGGCCGAAGATGTGGA